>CAYSOQ010000034.1:0-9275 GCA_964432685.1 uncultured bacterium | reverse complement strand
TGCGAGGCTCGAGCGTGAGTGCTGCCTCTAGTGAAGGATAGACACAAGACCCAACCGCGAGGATTGCCATCTCCATCCCTTCCTTAAGTGTCCTCCCCTTTCCAAACTCGATTTCATCGCGGAACTCCTCCCCATCCAGGCCAACGACCTCTCCCCTTGGATATCTTATCGCTACAGGGGTTCCCAGGGATATGGCGAAGCGGATCATCAGTGAGAGATCCAGTTCATCGGCAGGAGCGAGGACGGTCATATTGGGGATATGCCGTAGATAGGACAGATCAAATACTCCGTGGTGGGTGGGGCCATCAGAACCGACGATCCCTCCTCGGTCCAGGATAAACACTACTGGAAGGTTCTGAAGACATACATCGTGAACAATCTGGTCATATGCTCTCTGAAGGAACGTCGAATAGATCGCAACCAGGGGAACCATACCTGAGAGGGAGAGGCCTGCAGCAAATGTAACACCGTGAGATTCCGAAATCCCAACGTCGAAGAACCTATCGGGGAACATTTTCCCGAATTTTTCAAGCCCCGTTCCACCTGGCATCGCCGCCGTGATGGCCACGATATTTTCATTTTCCTTCCCGAGTTTCACCACCTCATCGGCAAAAACTCTTGTATATGACCCCTTGCTTCCCTTTTTTGGCTTACCGTCTTCTACATGGAAAGGTGAGACACCATGATACCTCTCCGGGTTCTCTTCTGCATACCTGTATCCTTTTCCCTTTTTCGTCACCACATGGATAAGTACCGGCCCATGGAGGTTCTGAGCATTCTGAAGGGTAACGATGAGATCCCCGATGGAATGGCCAGGGATGGGGCCAACATAGGTAAACCCCAGCTCCTCGAATAGGATTCCCGGGACGATGAGGCCCTTTATCAATTCCTCGAGCCGTCTTCCCGCCTTTGCGATCAGGTCCCCAGTGAAGGGAATTGATTTTAAGAATTTTTCTATCCTCCTCCGGAAACCCGTGTACATCTTCCCGGTCATAATCCTGTTGAGGTAGGAGGATAGTGCACCCACGTTGTGGGAGATAGACCACTCATTATCGTTCAATACGACAACCATCTCTTTCTTTAAATGACCCACCTGGTTCAGGCCCTCGAGGGCAATTCCAGAAGAGAGTGACCCATCGCCGATGACAGCAATCACCTTGAAATTATCACCCGACAAATCTCTAGCGGTAGCCATTCCGAGCGCCGCGGAAATGGACGTGGAACTGTGTCCAGTACCGAACGCGTCGTGAGGGCTCTCGGTAATTTTAGGGAATCCCGATATCCCACCATGTTGGCGGAGGGTGTGAAAGCGATTCTTCCGTCCAGTTAAAATTTTATGGGCATAAGCCTGGTGCCCAACGTCCCAGACAATCCGGTCCCTGGGTGATTCGAAGACATAGTGGAGAGCAAGGGTCAGTTCCACCACTCCCAGACTGGAGGCAAGATGTCCCCCGGTTTCTGAAACAGTATTGATAATACACTGCCTCAGTTCCTCTGCGAGTTCCGGAAGCTGGTTCTCCTCAAGCTGTTTCAGCTGGTCTGGAGACTCGATCAAATCGAGAAGGGGCATACCTGCTCAATTCCTCCTCTTCAGGCAAAGGCCCGCTATCTCCGCGAGGATGCGTTTCCTTTCACCCAGGATAAGTAAACTCTTCTTGCCTTCCTCTATCAACCTCTCCGCTTCGTTCAGAGACTTCTCTACACCCAGGGTTGCAGGATAGGTAGCCTTTCCCATGCGTACATCCTTCCCCGTTTCCTTCCCCAATTCAGCGAAGGATGAGGTTACGTCAAGTATATCATCTACTATTTGGAAGGCGAGGCCCACTTTTTCCCCATACTCGGAAAGGCAGGAAAGGTCATCTTCCCCTGCTCCACCAAGAATGGCCCCCGAGAGGACCGACCCTTTGAAGAGAGCCCCTGTCTTGAGGGAATGGATTTCCCTGATCTCTTCTTCCGTTCCCCCTTCCAGGTGAGCCTCCAGATCAAGCGCCTGTCCCGCCACCATACCTGCCGCTCCCGCAGCCAGGGCAACAACCCTGGCTGCCCTGATCTTTCTTTCCGGGTTGACAGCGGCCTCATCAACTTCCATGAAGATTCGAAATGCCTCTGTGAGCAGGGCATCCCCGGCGAGTATCGCCTTGGCCTCACCGAAGACCTTGTGGCAGGCCGGAACCCCTCTTCGATAGTCATCATCATCCATAGATGGGAGATCATCATGGATCAGTGAGTACGTGTGGATGAATTCAATAGATGCAGCGAAGGGAAGGACTGCCTTCCAGTCACCCCTGAAGAGCGAATAGGCAGAAAGACAGAGAATAGGCCTTAGCCTCTTCCCCCCGGAAGTGAGGGAGTATTTTATCGGCTCGTAGAGAACCGTGGGAATCCTTATTTTTAAATCTTCGAGGATCGAAATGATAGCTTCGTCTACATTCTGCCGCCTCTCCGCCAGGTACTTTGTCAAGCTTTCCTCTGCCAAGGCTACACCTCGTCCCCGCTCCCGGGAGTATCGAAAAATTCCCCCTCATCGAGTTCCTCTCTCTCCACCCTGTCACCTTTCTTCATGAGGACCTCAAGCTTCTTCTCCGCCTTGTCCAGGGTTTCGTTACAGTGCCGGGCAAGGGCAACCCCCTCTTCAAAGAGCTTCAGGGAACTCTCCAGGGAGTCTGCCCCCCCCTCCAGTTTTTTTACGATCTCTTCGAGTTTCTCCATGCTCTTTTCGAAGGATAGTGCGTGTTTCGTGTCACCCATGGCCCCTCCTGTCATGTCTCCTGGAAAATAGGGGATTCCCCCTCTGTGGACCCAAAATATTATACATTAACATTATCCCGATAAATCATTTGAGGAGATCCATCGGGTTCACCCTCATGTTTACGAACCTCACTCCCAGGTGTAGATGCGGCCCCGTCGCCCTTCCGGAACTTCCTACGGTGCCAATAACGGCTCCTTTCCCGATGGTATCTCCTTCTTTAACCGATACCTCGTCCAGATGAAAATACATGGAGAAAAGCCCGCCGCCATGGTCCACCACGACGGAAAACCCTGAAAAAAAGAGATCCCTGGCCAACCTCACGATCCCACCATTGATTACCCCAACAGGAGTCCCCCTTTTTGCATGTGAATCGACTCCGGTGTGGGGGTTCCTCTTTTCCCCGTTGATCACACGCTTTTTCCCGAATCCCTTTCCTGAGAAGCCGGCAAAGGGAGGACTGAAAGGATCATCCCAGTAAATTTTCTCCTTTGAACTCTTCCATATGGATCTGAGGATGGTGCTTTCCTTTCTGATGCGCCTCATGTCATCCCTGCCCGGGTTGACGAATGAATCTGAAAGTCCATCCAACCGCTCGACGGGGAAATTAGCATCCACGAGGGTAACCCTCCGGATTACTATCTCTTCCTTCACCCCGTGGTAAAGGATGATCTCCACCTCTTTTAACCCGGGAGGTTCGGAGAGATCGAACCCGAAGAACCCCTGCGCCCGGTGTCCCTCACATCTCAGGGATACCGTGGTAGTCCCATAACGGATCTTCCCGCCCTTAAGCTCGCTTCCTGATACTACACGGACACGGAATATCTCCCCCTGAACCGGATCATTGTCCCCCAGCATCACGACAGTGGCCCCATGGGATGGGACCAGCTGACAGATACTCAATAGAATTGCGGCAACTATGTATTTGAGTACCAGGGGTCTCACTTCTACCCTCCTTCCACCCGGGATACAATCTTTCCCTTATGGAGCTGAGTCCTGATTCTCTCTCCCGGGGCAACTTCATCCCGGGACCTTATTATCGTCTTTCCCGTCTCATCGAAAGTAATGGAATATCCCCTGGAGAGTATTGCCCCGGGGTCCAGAGATTCAATTTTTCCTGTAAGTTTTTCGAGGGAGGCCCTGATACTGTAAACTTTTCTTTTTAACATCCTCTCTCCCGTCAAGATCCTCTCTCTCACCTCAAGCCTGAGGGAATCCACACGATTTCCGGGTGAACAGGCAATCATCCTCTCCTCGAGATCGGCCAGGTTGAGCCTCTTCGCCCTGACATGAACCCTCGGGTCCTTGAGTTCGCCCCTTAAGTAGTGCAGTTTTCCTCTCCTCACTTCGATCTTTTCCATGGTCACCCCGAAAATCCTGGCCATGAAATGCCCCATCCGTTCCTTGAGTTCTCCCCGGTCAATAACGGCAATTTCCGCTGCATTCGAAGGAGTTGAGGCACGGTAATCCGCCGCGAAATCTGCCAGGGTAAAATCAGTCTCATGTCCTACCGCGCTGACGATGGGTGTTCCTGCAGAGGCGATGGACCTCACCACAATTTCTTCGTTGAAAGCCCAGAGGTCTTCCATCGACCCGCCCCCCCTTCCAACGATGATCAAATCAACCCATCCCGTATCATCCAACAGTTTTACGGCCCGCGATATATCTTCAGCGGCCCCTTTCCCCTGGACGAGAGAGGGCGAAATAACGATTTCCGTGTTCTCGAACCGGTTGCGTACGACCCGAACGATATCCCGAACTGCAGCCCCATCGAGGGATGTGACGATCCCTATGCGCTTTGCGAGGAAGGGAAGCCTCTTCTTTCGTTCCTCCTCGAAAAGACCCTCCTCCTTCAGCCGATCCCTCAACATCTGGAACTTTCGGATCAATTCGCCAATCCCTCCCACATCCACCGATTCGGCCACAACCTGGTACTCACCCCTCTTCCCGTACACCGCTAGAGCCCCCTGGACAACGGCAAATACACCGTCCTTGATCTCTCCCGATTGGGATCTCCTTCCCCTGAAAAGAACAATCTTCACCTGGGAAGCTTCATCTTTCAGGGTAAAGTAATGATGACCTGCCCTGGATAGAAAGTAGTTTGAAACCTCACCACCCACACGGAGGGAGGGAAATGCGCCTTCAAGAAGCCCGCGTATCTTCCCGGTCAGTTCGGTTATTGTAAGGTAGTCTCTTCTCTCAGGTTCCAACGGTTCACTCCCCCTCAAGCACATCCTTGAGCGTTACAAATCGGTACCCCTCCAGGAGGGATTCCCGAATCAGTTCCCCAATATGGTCAGTGACCACCTTTCCAGGGTGGAATATCCCTATACTGAATCCCCTACCGGATGCGATGTTCTTCAACCTCTCAAACTGGGCCCTGATTTTATCAGGTTCATGGCTGTTATCTATAAACACGTCTCTTTCGAGGTAATTGACCCCCGTAACCCGGCATACGAAGGGAATTACTGATTTCGGGGTTGTCCTGCTGTCGAGAAAAAATAGCCCATGCTGTTTCATGTAGGATGCAACAACTTTCACTCCACCCGGGTCCCTTGTAAACCTTGATCCCATGTGGTTCGATATTCCGGAAATGCCGGGCACCCATCTTCGGGCCATTTCCAGGCGGGAGATGATCTCTCTTTCACCCATCCCCAAGTCGAGAATAAATTTCTTAGAATTATCCACTATCTTCTTATCGGGCACCATGGGCATATGGAGAAGGACAGTGTTCCCCCTGGATTTTGCAAGTCTTGCAATCCTCTTTGAGAACCTCCCCCCGGGAAGCACAGCCACAGTTACGG
This sequence comes from uncultured bacterium, assembly GCA_964432685.1. Taxonomy (GTDB): domain Bacteria; phylum Desulfobacterota; class Deferrimicrobia; order J040; family J040; genus CAYSOQ01. The sequence goes on along the minus strand of CAYSOQ010000034.1, from coordinate 3,725 downwards.
GAACTCCTTGTTTGATAAAGGACTCCGCCCTCTTCCCCTCGTATCCCACATCATCCATGACAAGGCAGATTTTCCCTCGAATGCCTTCCGAGTCGAGGATTCTCCCTGCACTCTCTTCTTCCTTCAGGCTTTCCACGAGGTTTCTATCGTTCTCATCCAGGTATGTGCGGATATTTTCCGGGGACTTGACCCTGCCAGCCCCCCTCGGATAAAGGTAGAAAACGGACAAGGCAACCCCAAATACGAAAGACAACAGGATAAAGGCAAGGATCCTCTTTCTTCCCCCTTTTGCGTCTTTCTTCCGAGGTTTTGACCTATTCTCTTTTTTTCTACCTCTTGCCATTTGATGGCATCTTACTGAAGGAGGTCATCCCGCTTTCTCAAGGTATTTCATCCTGAATATTTCCCATCCTTTGAGCAGTTCGATGGCCCTCTCCAGTTGGAAATCTTTTCCTTTCTTTGCCAGATCCGAATCAATCGTCTCCTCGATAATCGGCTTTATCTTCCCCTTCTTGACCCCTTTTCCCTTTTTACCAGGGGACTTCAAATGACGTTTCAGGTCGCTCTCACGAACCGGGACGGGATGATTCTCAGAGGTATCCTTCTCAATCTTAACCACAATGTCGGGAGTGATACCCATCGCCTGAATTGAACGGCCTTTAGGTGTGTAGTACCTGGCTGTTGTGAGCCGTACACCCGACCCGTCATCAAGACGGACAATGGTCTGAACCGATCCCTTACCAAAGGTCTGTGATCCCAAGAGTACCGCTCTTTGGTGGTCCTTTAGAGCACCCGCAACGATTTCAGATGCGCTCGCTGAGCCTCCGTTTACCAGAACGATCATGGGAAAATCCTTGTAGGTCCCATCCTTAGAAGCGCTGTACTTTATCTTCTGATCTTCCCTTCTCCCGTCTGTATATACAATGAGGCCGGAATCTAGGAACTGATCGGCCACTTTTACTGCCTGATCAAGGAGCCCACCGGGATTATTTCTTAGATCAAGGACGAGGCCTTTCATTTTTGCCTTTTTTTTCGCCAATTTTTTCAGGGCAATTTTGAGTTCCCGATCCGTTTCCCCCTGGAACTGATTGATCTTGATATACCCGTATCCCTCCTCGAGATCCTTCCACCTGACACTCTTGATCTTGATGATATCCCTGGTAATGGTGAACTTTTTGGGAGAGGAGACACCTTCCCGGGATATCCAGATGGTAACATCTGTACCTGGTTCGCCTCTAAGTCTTTTGACCGCATCCATAATGGTCATATCCATTGTCGATTCGTCTTCGATCTTAACAATTTTATCCCCAGCTTTCAGGCCGGCCCTGAAAGCCGGTGTATCCTCGATGGGCGCTATGATCGTAAGAACTCCATCCCTTACCCCAATCTCGATCCCGAGCCCCCCGAATGAACCCTTAGTCTCCACCTCCATCTCCTTGAACATGTCCGGTGTCATGAAGGAACTATGTGGGTCGAGGCTCTGGAGCATCCCCTTTATCGCTCCATATACAAGTTTTTCCGATGGAATTTCTTCAACGTAGTTGTTCTGAATAATTGCCACTGCATCGGAAAAAATCTTAAGCTTCTCGAAAATGGAGTCTTTTCCCTTGGTGGACTCCCCCACTGCGTATCTTCCCACTACAATTCCGGAAACGAAAAGACAAAAGAGGATGGGTAATATGATTTTTTTATTCATGGGTAACTCCTTTATCGTTGGGGAATTCTTACATATTTTAAGGGATTTACAGGCTCTCCGCCTATGCGTAACTCAAAATACAGAAGGGAGGGGGCACCCCTTGCAAGAGCCCCTATCTTCTGCCCTTTTTTTACTTTATCACCAACATTCACATTATACAATGCAGCCTTACCATATACAGAAAAAATATCCCCCGAATGTTCGAGGACTGTAACATTCCCAAACCCGCTGAGAAGACCCCTGTACACTACGGTTCCCATATAAACAGCACGAACTGCCCCCCCTGACATGCCTGATATTTCTATCCCCTTGTTTTCAATGTAAATATTAAATTTTTTATCCCTCCTCTTTCCATAATGGGAAACCACCAGCCCCATTGTCGGATAAGTATATCCGGAAGGGACAGACCTCGTGAAAAGATTCCTCCTCCTTTTTCTCTTTCCACGGGCCTTTCTCTCAATACTCGAGACGGCTTTCTGGAGGGCATTGATATTTTTCTGTAACTTCTTGTAATTTGTCGATATGTTTTTCCTCTGCCGACTGACCTGAACCAGTTCCTTCTTTCTCTTCCGGTGGGTCTTTTCGATTGTTACTTTCCGTTTGCCTTCCCTCTTTCCCCGCTTTTCCCAGTATTCCCTCTTCCCTTCAAGGCTCGTGAGCTTCCCTTCCAGACTCTTTTCCCTGTTCCTGGAACGGGCAAATACACTATTTACCCTGGTGAAAAATATCGCACTAAGATACCGGTCCCTTTCTGACAAAACGGAAATGTGCCCCGCCGGGGAATCCCTCATCCCTTCCCTGACCAGACCGATACTGATCTGCTTCGAGAGGCTTACCAGCACGTCTCTCCTCTCCTTCTCCGAACTGATCCTTCTATCGTAGGTGACAAGCAATTTTTCAATGTAGGCCAATTCCTTATCAACACGTTTAAGATCCAGGGCTTTCCTTCTTAATTCTTTTTTCAACAAATCCACATTCTTTCTGAGCTTTTTCTGTTTTCTCAGTGTCCTTTCAAGCTCTTTTCTTGCCTTTTCCGATTTCCTCTTCAAGATGAGCAGGCGTTTTCGCTCTTTTTCGAGTTTCTGTTTCCGGGATTGGGCGTATGCAAAACGATACTGGAGGGGTTTGATGGAAACCAGTGAAGATGTAACGAGTAGCGGGATTAAAACAATCAGTATATAGGGCCTAAGTTTCCTACTCACGTTCGCCATCTAGTTTTGCCATAGTTTTTTCCAGTGAGATTATTGACGAAGCGCAGAATAAGGCTGAACTCATAAGGGCAGCCCCAATTGATGGGATGATAAAAGGAGAAAGGTGTTGAAAATCAGGGAATGAGAGGTACTGACGCATGATTGGATACGATTCGAATAGGATGTAAGAGAGAGAGAGGAGTATCCCCACAGCGATCGTCCCTGAAATGAATCCTTCAATGATGCTCCCCCCGATCCTGCCGGACATGGAGGAATACCTGCCGAAACCATGTTTCCCGATGAATCGCAATCCCCCTTCAACCGACAGGAGAATGATAGTATCAACGTGGTAAAACATTACGAAGATTACTCCTCCCGAAAGAAGCATTAAGAGGATCAGGAATCCTTTCAGGTATTTTTTTGCCCGTACCATCCTGTGAAATCCATCACCCCCGTAGATCACGTCTCCAGTAATCGATTCTTTCTTTACGATGGCGATGAGTTTTTTCAATGTATCCCCGTCAAGATGATCCTTCCGCAGACGAACCTCTATGTACGATGGCAGGGGATTCTTAATAATCTTATCGATCTTCCCTTTTCCCCCGGAGAAAGATAGGAAATCCTTCCAGACATCCTCCTTGGGTATGTAGGAGGCCTTCTCAATGAACCTGAGACGTTCCAACCTTTCTGCATAGATGGAACCCACCTTGTGTGAAACACCCTTATCGAGAAATACTGTTACTCTCCACACGTAAGAAAGATATCCATCCAATCCTCCAGGGAAATATATGAGAAGAAAGAGAGTTACTAGGAAGAGAATCATGGGAAATGTGCAAGGG
>CAYSOQ010000033.1:0-9369 GCA_964432685.1 uncultured bacterium | reverse complement strand
AATTTAAAATTTGTTTAGTGTTTCGTGCTTAGATTTTCGTGCTTATACGCTTCTCCTTTGATCTTTGAACTTTGATCTTTGAACTTTGATCTTTGAACTTTGATCTTTGAACTAGGAACTAGGAATTAGGAACTCTGAACTATTTTTTATCCCACTCCCTCTTATCAATTATCTTTTTCCCTTCTTCATCGAAAGATTCCACGAAAGTGACAGTAGCCCTCAGTTTAAAGATTTCTCTCGCGGCATCTTCGACGTGTTTTTTAAAATCCTCCCCAGGAGTGAAACCTTCCCTGGTGGTTGCGAGGATACTCATCAAATCTTCATGGCCCACTCTCTCCACGATGACCTGCACCTCTTGAATTTCTGGGTAACGGCTTTCAAGAGAAACCACCTGGGAAGGATGGATGAACATTCCCCGAACCTTGGTCAACTGGTCAATCCTTCCAACGATTCCCCCGAGCCGTTTTGAAGTCCTACCGCATGGGCAATCACCGGTGGTCACAAAAGAGAGATCCCCTGTTCCAAACCTAACCAGTGGATAGACGGTGCTATTCAGGGTCACTGCAACCTCACCTGTCCCACCCTCCTCCACCTGATTCCCTGTTCCGGGATCGACGATCTCCAGGATCAGTTCATCTGAAATATGCAATCCCCTTCCCTCGCTGCATTCATATGCAATAGCTCCCACGTCAGCCGTGCCGTAACACTGCCTTGCTATTATTCCCAGCACCTGTAGATCCTCCCGCATTGCTTCTGTAAATTTTTCCCCAGTCACAAGGGCAACTTCGAGATCTAAATCGTCCCCCTTGCCTACCCCCATCTCATCAGCTTTCGCAAGTATCGAAAAGAGAAATGAAGGCGTCCCCACATAACCGGAAACGGGCAATTCCCTCATCACCTGGACCTGAAGTTCTCGATTCCCCACTCCCGCGGGGATAACCGTGCACCCGAGCCTGTTAAGGGCAGAATCGAACATGTGTCCTGCGGGAGTCATGTGGTAGGCGAATGCATTCTGCACGAGGTCTCCCTTACGAAACCCTGCTGCAAACAGAGGTTTTTCCCATCTCCAATGGTTTTCCCCCCTCCCCTCCGGATCGTAGATTGGGCCCGGAGATACGTAAACCCGGCGCATGCTTGGCAGATCGCACCCGGGTATCCCGCCAAATGGGGGGGCATTCTGCTGCAAATCACGGAATTCAGCCTTTCTTGTAATGGGTACTCCCTGAAGATCCACGACATCTCTGACACTCCCCTCCCGGATACCTGCGGCGCGCAATTTCTCCTCCATGAAGGGCGATCTGGCGAAGGCAATCTCCAGGGCTTCCTCGAGGATCTTACTCCTGAAGGCTCGCCTCTCCTTCGCAGTCATACACTCAACGGGGAGGTCAAAGTACCCCTCCTTTCTATCCTTTCTCATCTCCACTCCTTTAAGCCGGGGTTTGAAGGTGGCTGGGATGAATTGAAAATAGCAGCAGTATGCACACTGGATTCAGGAGAGCCATCTCTTTCTTCTCTTGTAATGCTTAACATCCCTGTAGCTCTTGCGGGATCCAAGCTCTGTGAGCCCCAGGTAGAATTCTTTAACATCTTCATTCTCTCTGAGCTTCTCCGCTTCCCCATCCAGGACGATTTTCCCGTTTTCCATGATATAGCCGTAATCTGAAATCTGCAGCGCTACAAGTGCGTTCTGCTCGACAAGGAGGATCGTCGTGCCATCATTTCTGTTTATGGTCCTGATGATCTCGAAGATCTCTTTCACTAGCAGTGGGCTGAGTCCAAGTGAAGGTTCATCGAGGAGCATGAGCCTGGGCCTCGCCATATAGGCCCTTCCAATGGCGAGCATCTGTTGCTCCCCCCCGCTCAGGTATCCCGCAAGCTGTCTCCTCCTCTCCTTCAACCTCGGGAAGTACCCGTATACTTTCTCGTAGTCTTCCTTGAGTCGTCCTTTGTCCTTCCTGGTATAGCCGCCGCACACGAGATTCTCCTCGACTGTAAGGTCTTCGAAGACCCTCCGTCCCTCCATGACCTGAAATATCCCTTTTTTCACAATATCTTCGGGCTCATACCCATCGATTCGTTCACCGAGAAACTCGATGGTACCGTCAGTTACCTCTCCCTCTTCAGCCTTTAAAAGGCCTGAGACCGCCTTAAGCGTCGTGCTCTTCCCTGCACCATTGGCACCGAGAAGCGCAACGATTCTCCCCTCTTCCACCTGGAGAGAAAGGCCTTTCAACACGAGGATCACATCACTGTATACCACCTCGATATTTTTCACCTTGAGCATCGATCCTTCCTATCGTAAAAAAAAAAGAGGGGGCGTAAGAGCCCCCTCCATCAAAGTTTACAGTCCAAGCCACTCCTTCTTTCTGGGGAGGACGATAGTTTTCTTAAGCACCATCTTCCCGCCCGTATACTCGAAGACCGCAGCAGACATGTTTGGCCTGTGGTCGTCTTTCGTGTAGGTAATCGGCGGAGTGAGCCCTCCCGTTCCGAAATTCTTGAGGGACTCGAGTGCTGCTTTCACACCCTCACCGTTCAGCTTGCCCTTCTTGTCAGCAATACGGAGCGCTTCCGCCATCACATTCATGGATACCCACCCCCTGATGTAATGGGTCATCTTGTGAACACCCTTAGAGGCGGCTACGATATCCTTCATGCCCGGGACATTCGCGCCATAACTAACCGCTGCCTGGAGGCCGATAGCTCTTCCATCCTGGGCTCCCTCTGCGAGCTTGAGGAGGTTTTCGTCATTTCCCCAGAGGTTGATGAGAAACTTTGTCTTCAGCCCGAGCTTTTTCGCATCCTTGAGGATGACCGCCGTGGATGGAGTAGTTCCACCCGACCAGGCAAAATCGGCACCCTTGTTCTTGACGGAGAGAAGCTGGGACGTTGCTTCGATCGCCTTTAGACCGACGATTTCATCTCCCACAACGTTGAAACCCAGTTCCTTCGCATAAGCCTTCCCCCCCTTGATGGGAGCGATCCCATAGGGGTGGTTCGGGTAGATGAAAACGATCTTGGGCGCACTCTTTCCCTTCCAGTTCTCCTTGAGATACTTGAGCCCCGCCCTCATTTGGGTCGTGTAATCCGCCGCAATGAAGAAGTTATAGGGCGTTTTTGCAGGATTCGTGAGGTGCGCGGAATAGGAGGCGGACATATAAACCACCTTGTCCTTCGTTACGAAGCTTGACAATGCTTCCGTATCTCCTGTTCCCCATCCCTGTATTGCGAAGATTCCCTCCTGGAGAAACTTTTTGTACTGGGTAATCGCCTTGTTCTTGTCGTAGGCGTAGTCGATGCTGCGAAGTTCGACCATCTTCCCGTTGATTCCCCCATGTTCGTTAACGAATTTCGCGCCAGCCTTTACCCCCTCTGCGTAGGGCTTGCCAACACCTGAGGTTGGCCCGGTAAGATCGGCCAGGTGTCCGATCACAACCTTGTCTCCCCCGAAGACCATCCCCCCAAAGAGCATTGTGCCCGCGAAAGCGAGCACTGTGAATAGAGCATACAACTTCTTCATATTCCCCTCCTTTAGTGTAATATCAACATGGAATAGGGTTTCGCCCCTTAGTCCAAGTCCTGATCCTCCTTATACAGGCGGAATCATATTTTAATATGAGAACGGATACAGCTTCCAGTATGCTTTTATGAGCTGCCACCTGTGGGCAATGCCATCTGGTTCGAATATTAAAAAGAATACTATGATCAAGCCGAATACACCATCCTGAATTGACAAAATAAAATCGGAAATGTTCGGGTATACCCAGGAAAGTTTCGATGTGACCAGGGTGAGTACCTCTGGGAGGAGGACCATGAAGACGGCTCCGTATATAGCCCCGAGTATGCTTCCCAGGCCTCCCACAATTACCATGGCGAGATACTTGATTGAAACCCCGATGTTGAACTGTTCGGAGGAGATGAACATGAGGTAGTGTCCCATGAGTGACCCTGCGATGCCTGCGTAGAAGGATGAGACTCCAAAAGCTAAGAGTTTGTATTTGAAAATGTTAATTCCCATGATCTCCGCGGATATGTACTGATCCCGTACGGCCATGAATGCCCTGCCTGTTCTCGTCCTTACAAGGTTCGTGGCAAACAGGACCGCCACAATCGTAATTGCGAGGACTATGAAATAGTAATAGCTATCCCTGTCGAAACTGAAGGACCCTACCGCTGGCCTCGTTAAGATCATTCCGTAGGATCCCCCCGTCAGGGGTTCCCACCTCAGGAAGATCCATTCGAGGATAAACTGGGATGCAAGAGTTGCGATGGCAAGGTAGAGCCCCTTGAGCCTGAGAGAAGGGATCCCCACGAACATTCCTATGAACGCGGCCATTAATCCTCCACAGGGAAGGGCAAGCCAGAAAGGGAGCCCCAGCTTGGTGGTGATAATCCCCGAAGTATAGGCACCGATTCCGATGAAGGCCCCGTGTCCCAGGGAAATCTGTCCAGTGAATCCCGTGAGGATGTTCAACCCCACCGCCCCGATTACGGCAATGAGAATCTGTATGAGGATGGAGAGCATATAGTTCGAAGCAACGAAGGGGAAAAGTATGAGCAGGAGAAGCAGGAGGGCCATCCAGACCCTTATGAAGGGAGTCTGGAATATCCGCATGTCCTGCTTGTAAGAAGTCCTGTAGTCGCCGCAGTAGTGCATCCTATCCTCTCATACCCTCTCGATATCTTCCGTCCCAAAGAGCCCGTATGGCTTCACCATGAGAATGATCACGAGAATGATGAAGGGTGCTACCTCTTTTACACCGCTAACGTTCAGATAGATTTTGAAGAAGCCGTCACTCAGGTTCTCCAGAAGCCCGATTGCCAGTCCTCCTATGGCCGCTCCGAGGATCGAGTCAAGTCCGCCGAGTATAACAGCGGGAAAGACCTTGAGGCCAAAATGGGAAAGTTGCGAGTTTATCCCGTTAATGTTCCCTATGAGGATCCCGCCAAGGGCCGATACGACAGACGCGATGACCCATGAGAGTGCGAATATTTTTTTCACCGAGATCCCCATGGACTGGGCGACCTGGTTTGAAAACGCTGTTGCCCGCATGGCGATTCCAGCTCTCGAATACTTGAAAAAGATCGAAAAAACGATCAGGAGGAGGATCGAGAGGATGAAACACCATAAGAATTCGAGGGAAACGGGAACTCCGAATACACCCACGGAAGTCTGGGGAAAGAGCTTCGGCCGGTATACAAGAATCTGCGTGCCCCATATCGCCTTCACAATCGATGTGAGCACCAGGGCGAGTCCAATTGTCACCATGATTATGGAAATAATGGGTTCCCCTATCATGGGGCGGAGGACCACCCGTTCTATGCCGAGAGCAAGGAGGGCGGAAAAGGCCATAGTTATGAAGAGCGCAGGAATGAAGGGGACGTGATACTGAACCACCACGCTGTAACAGGCGTACGCCCCAAACATTAGAAGTTCTCCCTGAGCGAAGTTCACCACCCTTGTTGCCTTGTATATGACGGTGAACCCGAGTGCCACTAGAGAATATATGCTTCCGATTACGAGACCGCTTATGATGAGCTGAATAAAATAGTCCACTTATGTCACTCCTTTTTAAACATGTCTTCTATCAACAGTGTGGTCTCTATGTGAGACGTTTTTCCGTCCTGGTACTTGATGGTTGCCTCTATGCGAATATCTTCCGCATTGGAGTACATGGCGCAGATGACTTCACTGTACCGTTCTGACACGAATGCCCTCCTTACCTTTCTAGTCCTTGTGAGTTCATCGTCATCAGCGTCGAGTTCCTTGTATAGGAGAACGAACTTCCTGATAGGTGATGTCTCAGGGAGGGTTGCGTTAACCTTCCTCACCTCCTCTTCGATCATTTTGTAGACCTCGGGTTTCCCCGCGAGATCCGTGTAGGTGGTGTAGGAGATCCTCCTCGTCTCAGCCCACTTCCCCACGTTTGGATAGTCGATACAAATCATTGACGCAATGTAGTCTTCTTCGTTCCCCATGCAGACTGCCTCCTTGATGTAGGGGGAAAACTTCAACTTGTTCTCGATGAACTGGGGAGAGAATCTCGTTCCGTCCGTCAGATGCATCACGTCCTTCAGCCTGTCGATAACCACGAGATGCCCTTCATTGCTGAAGAACCCCGCATCCCCTGAGTGGAGCCATCCTTCTGAAAGGGTTTTTTCATTATCTCCGTCGTCCTTGTAGTACCCCGTGAACACCGAGGGGCTCCGGGAGAGGATCTCCCCCTTCTCATCGATGATAATCTCTGTGTCTGGAATGGGCTTCCCCACGGAGTCGAAGTCGATATCTTCATCCCTGTGCACACAGGATATTCCCGCAATTTCGGTCTGTCCGTATATCTGCTTCAGGTTCACACCTATGGCGTGGTAGAAACGGAATACATCGGGCCCAAGGGCGGCTCCCCCAGTGTACGCCGTTCTCAGTCTGAGAAATCCCAGACGGTCTTTCAGGGCCCGCAGGACGCCCCAGTAACCTAATGTATAGAGGATCCTGAGCCCCAGCGGTGGTTTCTCCTTCTTGAATTTGCAGTCGGCAAACCTGTAGCCCACCGTGAGGAAATAGTGGTACATCATCCTCTTGAAGCGAGAGGCGTCGAGTATCTTCACCTGGACGGTGGACGTCATGTTTTCCCATATTCGGGGTGGCGAGAACATGACGTGGGGCCCTATTTCACGGATATTATCCTGAACCGTCTCGGGTTCCTCCGGAAAATTTACAGTGAACCCGATCAAGAGAGCACTCGACACGGACACCATCTGTTCACCTATCCATGCAAGAGGGAGGAAGGAGACAAAATCATCAGCCTCCCTCTTGGGGTCCACCCTGTCTAGGTTGATGGCCATGGATAGGAGGTTCTTATAAGTAAGCAGGGAACCTTTCGGGAACCCTGTCGTCCCTGATGTATAACAGATGAGCGCAAGGTCGTTGTACCCCATCTGGTCGATTAGCCTGTCGAATAATTCCGGTTCCCTTTCCTCGAGTTCCTTCCCGAAGTTCTCCACATCCTTGAACTCCAATAGAGAGGGATCCCTGTAGCTTCTCATCCCCCGGGGGTCTGAATAGATCACATATTTTACCTTCGGGAGTTCTTCTTTCATGTCGAGTATTTTGTCCACCTGCTCCTGATCCTCTGCGACGACTAAGGTAGAGTCGGAATGGTCGATCACGTAGGCAACCTCTTTCAATGTTGAGTCCTGGTAAAGGCCCAGCGGTATGGCACCCACGGCCTGCGCCGCAATCTCTGCCATCACCCACTCAGGCCTGTTGTCCCCGATTATTGCCACCTTTTCTCCCTTCTCGAGGCCGAGCCTCACCATCCCAAGGGCAAAATGCTTCACCCGGGCATAATACTCTTTCCAGGTCAGCTCCTGCCAAATGCCGAACTCCTTTTCCCTGAGGGCGACCTTCCTTTCCCCGAGCCGGCCCGCCTGGTATCTCAGGAGCTTCGGTAATGTATCGTGCGCTCGGACTATCTTCTCGAATGCGCCAACCATTTATTCACCTCGAAACATCTTCCACGAAGCCGTTTTCCTCCCCGATGTAAGCCTTTATGACTTGGGGGTTTTTCCCAACTTCATCCGGCGTCCCCTCAGCGATTTTCACGCCGAAATCCAGTACGGAAACATTGTGGCTAATATCCATGACTACACCCATATCGTGTTCGATCAGGATAATGCAAACCCCCCACTCCTCATTGATATCGAGAATATAACGGGCCATGTCCTCTTTCTCTTCCAGGTTCATCCCTGCCATGGGTTCATCGAGAAGCAGAACCTTCGGTTTGAGAGCGAGTGCCCTCCCAAGTTCTACCCTTTTCTGGAGTCCGTAGGCCAGGGTCCCAACAACCTTATTTCTTATGTTCTCGATTTCAAGGAAATCGATGATATCTTCCACGATCGTGCGGTTCTCAATCTCCTCTTTTTCTGCTCCCAGCCAGAAGAGGCCATTTGACAGGAGTCCCCTCTTCATGTGGACATGGCGGCCCATCATGAGGTTGTCCAGCACGGTCATCCCTTTGAAGAGAGCGATATTCTGAAATGTACGGGCGATTCCCAGGGATGCGATCCGGTGGGGTTTCATCCCAGTGATGGGCTTCCCCCGGTACTCCACACACCCCTTCTGAGGCCGGTACACACCGCTAATCACATTGAAAATGGAGGTTTTCCCTGCCCCGTTGGGGCCGATTATCGCGTGAATGATCCCTTCTTCCACATGGATGGAAACCCCGTTGATTGCCTTCACTCCACCGAATGTCAGGTGTATATCATCAAGCGAGAGAATTTCCACACCCCTCCTTCCCCGCTCAGGCATCTTAACAACAGTGACAATATAACGGCATTTACCCCATCAGTCAAAAAGAAAGAGACCTTGCGATCACTATCCGGATCGCCTTCAGACAAAGGTCTGTGATCCACCACACATTTATTTTGATTTAAAAATAGTGTAATATATACAGAGTATTTTTAATGGAGGGTCAGATGGATCTCAATTTCGTCATTCCCTTTGCCATCCTTGCCGTTTTCGGCGCGCTTATGGTGCTCCAGATTTTCCTCACCCGGTAGGAGAACCCATATATGAGTAATCCAAAAAGAATTCTGTGTGCCATAACGATAATTCTCGTGTTTGCGATTATCTTTCCCAATCCAGGCCCGGGGGAGGTATACAGGTGGGTCGACAGGAAGGGGGGAATCCATTACACTGACAACCCCCAGAATATCCCTGATCATTTCCAGGACAAGGCGGAAAAGAGAAATCTCCCTACTATCTCAACGATCCCTTCTGATGAATTGCCTCCGGTAGAATCCCAGGCAGGGGAATACATGGATGGGGAGGAGACTGAGGGAAAGGGGTACACTGACAAAAACGTTGTCCTGTCCAAGCTGACCCTTGCCATTCAAAGCCTTGAAAATCAGATCAAGGCAAAAAAGGAACTCATACATTACGTGGAGAATAAGAGAAGCCTCGCAAATAATCCTTATCGGAACAGGGTCGTTTCCGATGGTGACTTCAAGCTTTACGAAAAATACAAGAAAGAACTTCCCGGGGACGAGAAGAACCTGGAAGAACTGAGATCTCTCAAGATAAAATCAGGAGGAGAATAGAAGGTCCACCATCCTGTAAAGGTCCTCAGGGAAGGAGCAAGTAATCCGAAGCTTGTCTTTCCCATCCATGGAAGGAAGGTCAATCTGGGCGGAGTGGAGAAGAGGCCTAAGTGGAAGGGAGTTCATAGGGGGGATAGTTTTCCCTCCATACTTCCTGTCTCCAAGGATAGGATACCCCATGTACGCTGCATGGGCCCTGATCTGGTGCATCCTTCCTTTCCTGATCTCCCCATAGAGCATGGAACAACCATTCATAACCCTGTCCGG
>CAYSOQ010000032.1:0-9645 GCA_964432685.1 uncultured bacterium | reverse complement strand
TTTTTCGGTGTAAAATATTCCTTCCACTTCTCAGCCCACCCGTAGTCTTCCACCGCCACGTATTCGATAGAGCGGAGGGGGGTTTCCGATGCCAGCCTCCCCAGGTAGCCGCTTAACTCACTGGCTACTTCCCTGACATTGCAGGTATGTGGAAAGAAAGCGCTCAGGGTGGTCATTTCCTCAGGGGGAAATTCGGGAAGATCTGACCTCTCCCCTATTTTGATCTCGTCATAGGAAACCCCCGTACACCCCCGGGAGAAGAAAAAGGGGGCAAGGTCGTCAACCAGCCCTCTTTTCATTACTATTTTCAATGCTTTCCATTCTGTTTGCAATGAGGGAGGCCTCCTCCTGGGGTTGTGATATTATATCCGAATAGCCAGTCAGGAGGAAGGTGGATGAATCCGCTCAAACTGATCGTGGAAGAGGGAAAGAAGGTACGAAGGGGTCTCGAGGAAATAGTGAGGGATCTACACGACCACCCTGAAGTATCATACGAGGAGCACAGGTCATCCCGGGTTGTCAGGGAGTATCTCTCCGAAGAGGGGTTTACCAACGTCTCCGGGGTGGCGGGAATGGACACTTCCTTTGTTTCGGATTGGAAAAATGGCTCATATTCCCCGAGGGTGGGGTACCTTGTGGAAATGGATGCCCTCCCCGGATTGGGGCACGCCTGCGGTCATAACATCGTGGCAGCTTCATCGGCCGGGGCGGCAGTAATCCTCTCAAGGATCGCAAATACTCTGGGAATTAAGGGATGCGTAAGCTGTTTCGGGACCCCCGCGGAAGAGAAGGGGTTCGGGAAGGGAAAGATGGCGGAAGAGGGGGTTTTCGATGGTGTCGATGCGGCCATGATGGTCCATCCCTCGTCCCACAGGGTGGTGGACAAGGGATACCTCGCTCTCAAGAGAATGGCCATCACTTACCACGGAAAAGCGGCCCACGCGGCGGCTTACCCTGAAGAGGGTGTCAACGCCCTGGACGCCACCATCCTCCTGTTCAACGGAGTAAGCCTTCTCAGGCAGCAGCTCCCGGGAGATGTCCGGGTACACGGGATCATCACAGACGGGGGAGCAGCCCCGAATATCATTCCCGAGAGGAGTTCCTCCTCCTTCTATGTGAGGGCAGCGACTCTTCCGGGGTTGGAAGAGGCAGTGGCCAGGTTTGAAGAGTGCGTGAAGGGAGCGGCCAGGTCTTCCCGGTGCAGGGTTACAATTAAAAAAGAGTCCTACACTCTCCACCCCATGATAATCAACCCTGTCCTTTCGGAACTTTACAGGGAAGGGATGAAGAAACTCGGCCTCACGGAGGATGACGTGTCGAAGGACACGCACCTCGGTTCTTCTGACATCGGGAATGTGTCGACTCGGGTCCCCGCAATCCAGCCCCTGGTGCCCATCGTTAGGGGTCGAAAAGTGGAGATCCATACTCACCCCTTCAGGGAAGCAACGGTTTCGAAAGTGGGGTTTGACGGGATGATGGAGGGAGCCCTCCTCCTCGCTTACACGGGCTTCTGCATCCTGTCAGATCAGGGGGTGAGGCGCAGGATGAAAAAGTCCTTCAAAACTCAGGCCGCCCGGAAGGAGCGGTTGTAACAGGGCTGAGTTTGATATTTTATTTCAGCTTCACGATTGTTACCCCGTCTCCTCCCTGGTTTCCAGGGGCCGCGGAGAAGGAGGAGATATAGGGGGAGTTCTTCAGGTATTCCCTCACTTTTTTCTTGAGGATGCCCCCCCCATGCCCGTGAATGACGAAGATTCCCTGTATGTCCCTCAGGTAAGCCCTGTCCAGGAATAGATCCACCTCTTTCACGGCTTCTTCAGAATCAAGTCCTCTAATATCTATTGTGTTGGTGCTGCTCTTAACGATGGGAGATTCGCTCTTCTGTGTGGAAAGATATCTTCTGTCTGCCTTCCTTGGCTCCTTCCCTGTTGAGGGGAAGACACGCAGGTCGGAGAGGTTTGTCAAGGTGGTTACAGAACCCAGGGAGATCTTTACCTTTCCCCCACTTTCAGATTCCACAAAACCCTCCCTGCCAAGGGATATTACGAAAACCCGCTGCCCTCTTTCCAGCCCTTCCCCTCCCCTTACGGGCATGGTTGCGCTGATAGTCCTTTGAACAGCTGGGGAGTGGACCGTCTCCGCCGCGCGCCCCTTGATTTCCCGCATTACATCCTTCGCTTTCCTCACCAGTTCCACTTTTTTCTCTTTTTTTAGCTCCGCCATGATCCTCTCGATCTCGTCTTCCGCTTTTGCGGCGACGGCAGCTGCCCTGGCATGGGCCTCCTTCACGATTTTGTCTCTCATACGGCTGAGGGCGTCTTTCTCCCGGGATATTCGTTTCCGTTCCTCCTGCACCCTGGCCCTTTTCTGATCGAGGCTTTTCCCTGTCTCTTCTATTTTTTCCTTCGTGAGGGAGAGATCCTCGATGAGGGCCTGTATTTTACCTTCCCCTTCCCCTAAATGGGCCCGGGCCCTCTCTATTACCTCCCCGGGAAAGCCTATCTTTTTCGCGATAAGGATCCCCATAGAGGGGCCGGGAGTACCAACGGAGAGGGTAAAGGTGGGGGAGAGGTCTTCCATGGAAAACCCCATAGATGCCACTACAAATCGCCTGTCTTCAAAGGGGAGGTACTTTACATCATCGTAATGGGTGGTGACGAAGAGGATTCCTCCACGTTCGACGAGGGCTCGAAGGTATGCTCTTCCCAGTGCCGATCCCTCCTTTGGGTCTGTACCCGTAATTACCTCGTCGAGGAGGACAAGAGTACCCTCGGAGGTCCGATCATATATATTTTTAAGTTTTAATATGTCCGCAGTGAAGGTGGAGAGATCCTGCTCTACACTCTGCATGTCCCCCAGGGCAATGAAGATATCCTTGAATGGGGACATCAGGCTGTCGCCGTGGGCAGGGATTGAGAGCCCTGCCATGGTCATTAAGACCAGCAGGCCCACCGTCTTGATGAGGACGGTTTTCCCTCCCGCGTTGGGGCCGGTGACAACCATGGATCGAGTATTTCCGCCGATTCGAACCCTGTTCGGGACGACCTCCTTTTTTTTCAGGACAAGGATTGGATGCCTGCAATCGATAAGGTCCAGGCTGCACCTGTCTTCCACTCTTGGTTCCCTCCCTCCCATTTCCACGGAGAGTAGGGCTCGAGCCTTGATCAGGTCTATTTCCCCTCCCTTCCCTACCGCATTCTTTATTTCTTTGCCCTTTTCACCGACATCCCTTGAAATTTTTAAAAGGATCTTTCGAATTTCCTCTGCGAGTTCACTTTCGGAGGTTTTCAGGATGTTATTCGCATGGACAAGTTCCTCTGGTTCGAAGAAGATGGTTTGCTTTGTCTGGGATGTTTCATGGAGGATCCCCTTCATCTGTCTGGCGGTGGATATCCTGAAGGGAAGAACGTGGCGCCCGTTTCTCAAAGTTACGTAAGTGTCCTGGAGAAACTTTCCATATTTTGGGGAAGAGATAATTTCCCTGGTGGTTTTCATGACCCTCTCTCTTGCTTCAGTTGCCCGTCTCCGTAAAGGACCGATTTCGGGGGAGGCACTATCTCTAACTTTTCCCGATTCATCCATCATCCCCGCAATTTTGTCCCTGATTTCATTTATGGGGGGGATTTCACGGACCTGTTTCGCAAGAAAAGGGTATTTCCCTTTCCGTTCACTGAAATAGCGAACAATCTGAAGGACTGTGTTGAGAGCTTTGAGAATGGAAACGATTGCATCCGTTGAGAGGCTACCCCCTATCATGGCGGAATCGATAAGATCCTCCAGGAGGGGCAGGTATCTTATTTCCAGGGGTTTGTCCGTGTCAATGAGATTCCGCATCTGGCGGTTCTCTTCAAGGAGTTTCCTTATTGTTCCCAGGTTTGTGTGGAATTTCAGGGAGGATACGAATAATCTCCCCATTTCTGTTGCGCAGTGGTGGGAAAGGCGCTCCTCGATTCGGCTCCATTCAAGAATCTCCAGGGTTTCCCTGGACACTCCTCCCAGAAGGTGAGGGTCGCCTGTTGATTTGCCATTACCCGACATCGTTGTACTCCCTCACACGGAAGTCAACTTTCAATTCCTCTTCCGCGAGTATCCTGCACCTGTCGATGTCAAGGCCGGGAAGAGCCACAACTGTAGCAGCCACGTGAGGGATGATCGTCTTTGCTTCCCTTATGAAAGAGAGGACTGATCGAAAGGATTCCTCCCCGAAGGGGTTCGGGCAAATGGATATATATGTCTTTTCGTCCGGGGCGTTCATGCTCACGGAAATCGAATCTATAAGGCCTTTCATCTCAGGGAGCACATTCCTCCTGTGAACAAGATTTGCGAGCCCATCTGTGTTCAGGCGAACCTTCTTTACTCCCTTCTCCTTCAATTTTCCTGCGATGAAAAGCATGTCTTTCAGCCTCAGCGTGGGTTCTCCGAAACCGCAGAAGACCACTTCCCGGAAAGTCTCCGCTCCTTCTGCACTTTCCAGCACCTCCTCTTTCGAGGGCTCACTGGATAGTTTGAGATAGTGTCCTTTCACGAAGTAGTCCTTCCGCTTACTGCAGAAGACACAACGGTTAGTGCATCGATTCGTAAGGTTCAGGTAGAGAGACTCCCTGATTACATATGCAACCCTGTATTCGAATTCCCCCTGTATGGAGAATAGGCGAAGTGCATTGCTGGTTGTTACCCGTGCGACGTCCTCCAGGGATAATCCCTTGATTTCACCTACTTTCAAGGCTGTATGGATGATCAGGGATGGTTCATTCGGTTTTCCCCTGTGGGGGTGAGGCGTCAGGTAAGGAGCGTCAGTTTCAATGAGGAGCCTGTCTGCAGGGATTTTTCGCACCACCTCCGCGAGTATCGAAGCGTTCCTGTAAGTTACTACCCCTGGAACAGAGATGAGAAAGCCCCTTTCCAGGCATTCCATGGCAAACTCGTATGAACCGCTGAAGCAGTGAAAGACTCCTCCCGCAGGGGGCACTCCCTCCTCGTCGATGATCTTGAGCACCTCCCGGTGGGCTTCCCGGTCGTGGATAATGACTGGTTTGCCCACTTTCTTTGCAAGCCTGAGCTGGGCCCTGAAGGCGGCTGTCTGCGCATCCCTGTCGGAGTAATCCCTGTAAAAGTCGAGGCCCGTCTCCCCTATGGCAACCACGAGTGGGTGGGACGCAATCTCTTCGATCTGCCTGAGCGCCTCTTCCGTGCACTCCTCCCCGTTGTGCGGGTGGATTCCAGCAGCCGAGTAAACCTCGTCAAAGGCTTCTGCGAAAGAGAGGTTTTTCCTTGAACTCTCCGGATCGATTCCAATAGTCACCATCCCCCTTACGCCTGCCTTTCTCGCCCTGTCTACTACAAGGGAGGGATTTTCCGAGAGGGGAGCTATGTCGAGATGAGTGTGGGAGTCGAAGAGAAAACCGTTCATGATTATTCGATCCTTGGAAAGATGATTGCCTGTCCCGGAAGGGAGGTTCCTCCTTCCAGGATCCCGAAGCTTGCTGCGCCTGGAAGCCTGACTTCGCCGGGGCTCCCATCCTGACCGAGTATATTCCAGATTTTTTCGGAGGAGGAGGGGATGAATGGCCACAAAAGGAGAGTAACAATCCGGATTGTTTCCAGTACAGTGTAAAGGACGGTGGATAAACGCTCCCTACTTCCTTCCTGCTTGGCGAGGGACCAGGGGGCAGTGGTGTCTATATATTTGTTGGTTTTCCCGATTATTTTCCACAGATTGATGAGAGCTTTGTGGAAGGATAGGGCCTTCATATGGGCATCGATCTCTTCGATCTTTATGTCGAGATACCTCAAAAGTTCTCTTTCCAGCTCTTCTTCATCAACCGGTGAAGGTACAATTCCATCGAAGTATCTGCTCGCCATGTTGAGGGTGCGGTTGAGGAGGTTGCCGAAGTCGTTTGCCAGGTCGGAGTTTATTCGATGAACCATCGCAGTATGTGAGAAATCCCCGTCCAGGCCGAAGGGGACCTCCCTCAGAAGGAAATACCTGAATTGATCAACTCCGTACCGGTCTGCAACTTCATATGGATCGATTACGTTTCCCAGTGATTTCGACATTTTCTGGCCTTCCACGGTCCACCAGCCATGGGCAAATACCCCCCGGGGAAGTTCCAAGCCGGCGGACATGAGAAATGCGGGCCAGTATACCGCATGGAACCGCAGGATGTCTTTGCCAATGAGGTGGACATTTGCGGGCCAGTATTTCTGGAATTTTTCTGTGTCTTCCGGGAACCCCACCCCTGTAATGTAGTTGGTGAGTGCGTCGAACCACACATAGATCACGTGCCCATCGTTCACCGGAACGGGAATCCCCCAGGAGAAGGAAGTCCTGCTTACACTCAGGTCCTTGAGCCCTTCCCTGACGAAGGATATGATCTCGTTTCTTCTCGATTCCGGCTTGATGAACCCGGGGTTATCCTGGTAATAGCGAAGCAGAGGCTCCCCGTATTTGGAAAGGCGGAAGAAATAGCTCTCCTCCTTCAGCTTCTCTACTGGCCGCTTACAGTCGGGACATAGGCCGCCCTCGAGCTGCATCTCCGTCCAGAAGGATTCGCAGGGAGTACAGTACCAGTCCTCGTATTCACTTAAGTAGATATCCCCTTTATCAAATGCGGCTTTGAAGATTGTCTGGACGGAGCGGTGGTGCCTTTCTTCCGATGTCCTGATAAAATCAGAGTTGCTGATGGACAGTTCCTTCCACAGGTCCCTGAACCTTGTTACAACCCGATCAGCGAGTTCCTTTGGTGTCAGCCCCTGGGCCGTGGCGGATTTCTCCACTTTCTGGCCATGTTCATCAGTCCCCGTGAGGAAGAACACGTCCTTCCCTTTGAGTTTCATGTAGCGGGCAATCACATCGGCGGCGATTGTAGTGTAGGCGTGGCCGATATGGGGAATATCGTTCACATAGTAAATAGGTGTAGAGACGTAGAATGTCCTCGTCATATCATCTCCCTCTCGGGCAATGGCTCACTCGTGGCTGTCTTCGAAGTTCAGGGACAGGGAGTATTCCCTCTCCTCCGGCAGGAGTTCCTCTCTATTAGGGTCCGGCACATCCCGGAGTACCTTGTATACCTTGTGCTCGTATATGAGGCAGCACATTAGCCTTCCACAGAGGCCCGATAGCTTTGAGGGATTCAGGGTGAGGTTCTGATCTTTGGCGAGCTTCACGGTGATCGGCTCGAAACCTTTCAAGTGGGTTGCGCAACATAGGGACTTCCCGCAGGAGCCTATCCCCCCCACCATTTTTGCTTCATCTCTCACCCCGATCTGCCGCATCTCGATCCTCGTTTTAAGTCTGTTTGCCAGGTCCTTCACGAGCTCCCTGAAATCGATCCTTCCATCGGCTGTGAAGTAGAAGACGACTTTGGAGCTGTCCAGAAGGTATTCTGTCCTCACGAGCTTCATTTCGAGCTTGCGCGCACTGATACGTTCGAGGCAGAACTGGTGGGCCGTATCCTCTTTTCCCTTGTTTTTCCCGTGAGAATCCATGTCCCTCTCTGAACCCTTACGGAGGATCTTCCTGGGTGATTTCCTGCCTCCGTCATAATCGATCTCTTTGAATATTTTCACTACACTCCCGAGCTGGACACCTCTCTCCGATTCCACCACAACGGGGTCACCGGGGGAAAGATCGAAGCCAGTCGATTCAAACTGGTAGCATTTTGCCACACCGCGGAATTTTAGGTTGATAAGGTCCATTAGGCCGCTAAACCTCCTGATTAAAAAGGGAAAGCAGGAGTGATTGGCAGACGAGTGGTCTGTTTACCTGCACTGGAAGGCTTTCGAGGGATGAAAGTATATGAAAAGATTCCTCGAGTTTCCGAGGAAACAGACTTCTAGGGTCTACCTTCCCTTCTCGTATTTCATCGATTATTATACACTTATTTTCTCCTTTTGATAACAGAATGAGATCTAAGAGGATCCGCTTGAGGACGATTATGCCCAGGCGGAAGTTCTCATTGTCCCGGAAAGTTGACAGTATCCCTGCCAGCCTCTTTCCATCCTTCTCCAGAATGGCGCCTAACAGGGAGGGGATCTGAATCCCTTCCCCGGAGAGGAAGTACCGGAACAGATCAAGGTTCCCCCAGGATAGTTTTGCCGCACGGGCCACCTCTATCTCACTGGTTTTCCCGAACTCCTCCGCTCCAATATGTCGCAGTTCGTCCGGGTTGAAGGGGGGAACGTTTACATGTATGCACCTTGACCGTACCGTTGGAGGGATCTTTCCAGGGGAACTTGCTGTGAGGATGAAATGGGAATTTTTTGGAGGCTCCTCTAAAATCTTCAGGAGTGAATTCGCTCCGCTTTTGGTTAGGGTTTCCGTCCTTTGGATTAGGATGGCACGTCTATCCCCATAGAATTCTTTTAAGCGCAACTCTTTCTTGAGATTGCGAATTCTCTCTGCCTTGATCACCTTCCCTCCTTCTGGGGATATATCGATGAAGGAAGGGTGGGAATCTCTCCGGTACATGGAGCAGGATGGACAGCTTTCGCATGGGGGGGAATCCCCTTCGCAGAGGAGGGAAGCTGCGAGATGTTTCCCTATGGATCTCTTTCCGCTCCCCGAGGGGCCTGCAAGGAGAATTGCCTGAGGAAATTTTACTCCGCGGAAGTTTCCGAAGATTTTTCTGGAGATATTTTCACGAAGGGCTGACACCCCCATTTCTCCTTCCCAGTTCGAACCGCTTTGATATTTCTTCCTGTACCTCCAGAGCGACCTCCCCGGGTTCCCTGGAGCCATCAATTATGAGGAAACGCTCCGGTTCGTGAGATGCGATCTGCAGGTATCCTCTGCGTACACTCTCATGGAAGGGGAGGTCCTCAGATTCGAGCCTGTCGAGAACCCTCTCCTTGTCCCGGGTGATCCGCATGATCCCCAAATCTGCAGGGATATCGAGGAGGATTGTGAGGTCCGGAATGATTCCCTCAGTGGCGTACCTGTTCAATTTCTGGAGAAAATCTATGTCGAGGCCCCGCCCGTATCCCTGATATGCGATAGTCGCATCAGAAAACCTGTCGCAAAGGACTGTAATCCCCTGAAAGAGGGCCGGTTTGATTACTGAGGACACATGCTGGGCCCTGCTGGCGAGATAGAGGAATATTTCGCTCCTTTCGTTTACCTTCTCGGAGCGGTTTGTCAGGAGGATTTCCCTTATTCTGTCTGCGAAAGGGGTCCCTCCTGGTTCCCTTGTGGATATGACCGCCTGGCCGGATTGCTGGAGAAAATCACGTAGTTCTTTGATCTGCGTGCTCTTCCCTGCACCCTCGATTCCCTCGAAGGTGATGAAGATTCCTCTCTTTATATTCATGTTAAATTCCGCGCGGGAAAGTCAGCACTCTGAATAACCGCAAGACCTGCATTTGAGGCACCCCTCCTGCATCTCCACATGGGAGCCACAGTCCGGGCAGGCTCCCCTTCCAGGGGTCCTGTCGAACCTGGCCTCCCGGCCGGAAGGGAGGATATGCTCAAAGGTACTCAGATACCACTCTATCGATTTCGCCACCGCATCGGCACACGAGAGGATAATGTCCCCGTTATCCCAGGAGTTCTTCTGGCAGCTGATCCCCTTGAGTTGTTTTATGACTTCTCTCGGGTCGACACCCGATCGGACAGCGAGTGAAACGAGGCGCCCGATTGCCTCGGAC
>CAYSOQ010000031.1:0-9991 GCA_964432685.1 uncultured bacterium | reverse complement strand
CCCACGTAACGAGGATCTCATGGATGATCGGCCTGACTCGGAGAAAAAGCACCTCCCTTCCCGTTGCCATGGAGATTACGGAGTCACTGAAGCTCTATGACCCTGCTGATCCAGTTAAGTATGATTTTGCCCTGACGCGGATAGGCATCGTGGATGGATGCCGCGGAGCTTTCTCCCCCCTCTGCGGGAAGTGTCCCCTGGGGTCCATATGCATCCTACCTAGAACAAATTAGAACAAGCCTCTTTCCTTTAGTCCTTTTCCTCTCGAATTGGACGAACCCCGCCTCCTTTGCGAAGGATACCATTTCCTTCTCCCTGTACACTCTCCCTGAAGGAGTGTTCACGAGCATATTTATTGCGAAGAGGGCGGCGTCGTAGGGAAGCGTACCCGAGGCCCCCACGGAGAGATCGTGTATCAGGAGGCGGCCATTCTCTTTGAGCCACCTCCTTATGCGACCGAGAAGTGTCACGCATTCCGCCGGCCCCAGGCTGTGTAGTATATTCGAGACGATTGCGAGTTCGTACTGGATTGGGGGGTCTACTTCAAAGAAGTTTCCCCGGACATATTTGAGGGTCCTGTACGATTTTTCATCATATGCTTTCAGTATCTTCCTGGCAGCCCTGGCCATTTCAGGCAGGTCGAGGATATGGATGGTTGAAGCACCTGTGGCTCTTGCGATTTCCAGGGAATACCTTCCCGTGCATCCTCCCACGTCGAGTATCGTATCCAGCGATTTGAAGCCGCACAACTTTGAAATATCCGGGGCGGCCTCACTCCCTCCATGGTGCATGGCTAATGCGAAATCGTAGATGATATCTCGCGTAAGTAGAGACCCTTCCGGTGATAGGAGAGCCCGCGGATTCCTCCTTTTCACGAGTGAGGGGAGTTTTCCCCACTGTTCCCACATGTGGGAATGGTGTAGGACGAAGCCGTAGAGGGGTCTCTTGGATGTCTTCATCAAATGCCGTCTGGTAAGCTTGCTGTTCTTATAACGCCCTTTTCCCTTACGCAAGAAGCCCATTGAGGATAATGCGTCCAGAAATAACTCTGCATTCTCCGGGTCGAGCGAGAGGGAGGATGCGATTTCCCCCGCAGCTGCGTCGCCTCTGCCTATGAGATCGAAAATCCCGAGTTTCATTGCACTGAAAAGGATCTGGCTTTCCCAGTAACCTTTGACGATGGAATGGAAGCGTCCAATGTCCATTGAATCCCCTTTTGTTTATGAATTTAGAAATTTAAATCTTGCTAAGGCCCTAACCATATTATAGATTTAAACAGTAATCGGGGAAATGGTGAACTTCGATGAAGAAAAAAATCGGGCAATATCTCATAGAATCGGGATTGATCGATGAGCAGAAACTGAATTATGCTTTAAAATCCCAGCGGCAACTGGGGGGAACCCTCGGAGAGGCCCTGATCCGCCTTGGACATGCCAGCGAGAATGACCTCCTTGATGCCCTATCCACCCAGCTTTCCATTTCACATGTAAATTTATGTAATCTCCGCATTCCAGAAGATGTGCTGAGCGTTGTGGATTTTTCCTTTGTAAAGGAAAAGAAGGCCCTCCCTCTTGGGTATGAGGGGAACAAATTGATTATCGGTATGGTTGACCCGTCGGATATGGAACTCCTCTCGCATGTGGAGTTCAAGACTGGAAAATCGGTGAAATCGGTAATTATCAGTTCCAACCAGTTCAAGGAGGCGGTAAACTTCTTCGAGGAAAGAGGGTACGCTACGGTCCCCCTGGAGATAAAAGAGGATGTGTGTGGTAAGGAAGTAATCAAAAGTACCCTGGAAGGGCTCCTTGCTGCTCTTGTAGATATGAAGGGACAGGACCTCCACCTTTCCGCAGGGGCAATCCCCAGCTTGAGGATCGACAATGAGGTAAATCGGCTAAACCTTCCGGCGCTCGCTCCCCGGGAAGTCGAAGAGATGATTTTTAAAGTCCTTTCTTTAGAGCAGAAAAAAATATTTGAGGAAACATTCGAGCTCGATTTTGCCCATTCTCTGGAGGGTATAGGACGGTTCAGGTGCAACCTGTACAAGCAACGGAACTCCGTGGCTTTTACTGCTCGTCACGTGGTGGAGAATATCCCGACTTTCATGGAACTTGGACTTCCCGACTTCATCGCTGAATATCCCCTGAAGTTGGGCGGGCTGATCCTGATTGCTGCTCCGAACGGCCACGGGAAATCCACCTCTCTTGCTTGCCTGGTGGACATTATAAACAAGGAGCGGCGTGCCAACATTATCACGATTGAAGATCCCATCGAATTCACACATAAGCATAAGAATTCAAATGTGAATCAGCGGGAGGTGGGAACGGACACTAAATCATTCGCTGACGGCTTGAAGCACATCTTCAGGCAGAATCCCGATGTGATCGTAATAGGGGAACTCAGGGACCACGAGAGCATTTCAATCGCGTTAACTGCCGCAGAGACGGGACACCTCGTTATGGGCACAATCCATGCGAATAATGCCATAGCAGCAGTGGACAGGATAATCGATATATTCCCTCCTGCTCAGCAGCAACAGGTGAGGGCACAAATTGCGGACTGCCTACAGTTGATTTTTTCTCAGCGCCTGGTACGGAGAGGGGATGGACAGGGTAGAATTCTTGCGTGGGAAAAGATGGCCTCATCCGTGCGGGTCAGGAACGCAATAAGAGAAGGCAAATCGAATATGCTGAGAAGCCTTATGCATACGAATCTCGAAGAACTCGTGAGTATAGATTGGACTCTGGCGGAACTCGTTGCATCTGAAAGCGTCAAGTACGAGGAAGCGATAAAATACGTTGACAACCTGGGCTATTTTAACGAGCTTCTCAAATTGCGGGGTGTGTATAAATGACACACTGGTTAGCCGGAATCGAGCATCCCCTTTCGATGAGGGATAAACGGGGTTCATGGTGGTTCTACCTGTTAGGCTGGTGTCCTTTCAACGATTATTCTGTCTGAGTTTACCTTTACATTCATAAAGGAAAGGGCGGGGATGACCCGTGGGTTGCTGTTCTGCCATAAGAAAGGAGGAGAAAGATGAAGGGAAAAGAGGTGAGAATAGAGAGAATCATGGACAGGAACACGGGGAAGACTGTGATCGTTCCCATGGACCACGGCCTGACTGTTGGTCCAATTGAAGGCCTGGTGGATGTTTCCACTGCGGCGGACCTCGTCGCCGAAGGAGGGGCCAATGCAGCTATTGTACACAGGGGCGCGGCCTTATTCGGGCACCGGGGATACGGCAAAGACCTTGGCTTGATCGTCCATCTCTCCGCATCGACGAACCTCGCTCCCGATGCAAACAGAAAAGTTCTCGTGGCAACTGTGGAGGATTCCATAAGGATCGGTGCGGATGGTGTGTCGATACATGTAAACCTGGGTGCGGAAGATGAAGCGGAAATGCTCAAGGATTTCGGCATGGTCTCTACCTCCTGTTTCTATTGGGGGATACCTCTGATTGCGATGATGTATACGAGGGGGCCCAAGATATCGAACCAGTTTGATGTGAAATATGTGAAACACGCTGCCAGGGTTGCTGCCGAGATGGGAGCTGACGTTGTAAAGGTTCCCTATACGGGTTCTCCTGAAACCTTCATGGAGGTGGTGGAGGGGACTGCGATCCCTGTTGTGATTGCAGGGGGGGAGAAGATGGACAGCGATGGGGCTGTCCTTGGAATGGTGGAAGAGGCAATGAAGGCGGGTGGAAAAGGTGTTTCCATTGGGAGGAACGTTTTTCAGCACAGGACCCCCACCCGCATGGTGAAGGCCATCTCGGAAATCGTACATGGGAAAAAAGATGCGGAGCAGGCCATGGCCATCCTGGAGGAGGAGTAATATGGATGTATGGATGAAAAGCATCCCCTACAGGAAAGAGATGGTAACCTTTGCCCTGGAAAGGGGAGTTTCCACCTTCTGGGTTTCCCCCGAAGATGTGGGGGAGATCAGGAAACTGGGAAGGCTCAGGGTGGTTGGGGATGGGGGTGATTTAGATCCACGTAAAGACCTTGAGGTCTGTTCGGTAATGAATGAAGGGGACTTGAACAGGCTATACAAATTGCCTGACGAGAGGAAAGTTTACGTTGAAAAATTCGATTGGGCAGTGATTCCTCTCGAGAACCTTGTAGCCCTGGGGAAATCGATCTATGTGTCCGTTCGGAATCTCGATGAGTTGAGGGTGTACACAGGTGTGCTGGAAAAAGGGGTCAAGGGTATCGTCCTTGAAGTTTCCTCAATAAAGGAACTTGATCCACTGATCAGGGCCTTGAAGGAAGAGTCCCTGTCAGTGGATCTCACGAGGGCAGTGATTTCTGAGATTAAGCCCCTCGGACTGGGTGATAGAGTGTGTGTCGATACCTGTTCATTGTTATCCGGTCCCAAAGGGATGCTCGTGGGGAACTCTTCCTCGGGTTTCTTCCTCGTGTCCGCGGAGAATGTACCATCTGAATATGTGAACGAGAGGCCTTTCCGGGTGAATGCCGGGGCTGTCCACATGTATACGCTCCTCCCCAGCGGGAAGACGGCGTATCTCTCCGAGGTGGAAGCAGGGACAGAAATAATGATCCTGGGACATGATGGTCATGGGGAAGTGGCCTGGGTCGGTAGATCTAAAATCGAGAGAAGACCCCTCCTCCTGATAAGGGGAGATGTGGGAGGGACTGAGGTCTCCGCTGTCCTGCAGAATGCGGAGACTATCCGCCTGATCGCTCCCGATGGCCGACAGGTTTCCGTGTCAGAACTCGAGAGAGGGGTGGAAGTATTGTGTTACACGGAAAAAGGGGGAAGGCATTTCGGGACAAAGATAGAAGAGACAATCCAGGAAAAATAGGCTCGCACCTACGGGTTAAATTCTGTTTCCAAGATACTTCGTTGTTGGTAAAATAAAGGAGTAGCGTTAAGGGAGGAAATCCATGTTTGGACTTGGACTGCCAGAACTATTAGTAATACTCGTAATCGTTGTGGTAATTTTTGGTGCTGCCAAGCTTCCCCAGATCGGGTCTGGACTGGGGCAGGCGATCGGGAATTTCAAGAAGGCCATGAAAGATTCCAAAGCGATAGATGTTACCCCGGACAAGAAAGAAAACGAAGGGGACGAGTGAGCCCCCGTTACTCTATACTTTCAACTCTGTAACCTTTGATATCCCCTTGTACATTGAAGAATACTACCATGAATGGGATGGATGAGCCGGGCTGAATGTCGATATTCGCCAGGTTTTTTCCTAACTTATTCTGGAGTGCCCGCTCAATGGAAGACTTCCCCAGTTCCTTGAGCTCGTCTTGTGAAAGGAAATTTCCCCCGTAAACCTTCGTTGTAGCCAACACCCTGTTCTCTTTCCCCAGGATGTCTCCTTTCAGAATCAAACCGCTCTTTACATCCTTGGAGAGGTTCACCACTTCACCCTTGATGACGAATATCTTACCCTCTTTCTGATTCGATTCGTTGTACCCGATTAGGTTTGTAATATTGAAGGTTTTACCCGCGCCAGGACCTTTGGAACTGAGGATTGACCTGAGGTAAGGAGCGTACTTGATAATGGTCTGGTTCCCCGACTCGGTGAAGGCGAGGTAAGCTCCCCCACCTGCCACGATGATCAGAAATACGAGAAGCAATCTGAGAAACTTCTTCAGACCTGAACTTTTTCTCTGGGGTAGCTCCGTGGGAACATATTCGAAAGGCGAAGGTTTCTCCACTTCCTTCTGAATTTCACCCCGGTCTTGAGATATCTCCATACTGGATACGGGTTCATCCATCGAAGTGACTTGCGCGGGCCCCCCATCTACAGGTGGAAGGTCTTCCCCGGCGGTCTCGCCCTCATTTGAGATTCCGAAAGAAAGGTCCAGAGTATCCTGGAGTTCCAGTTTTTCGTCCTGAATCGACAATTCAAATTCTTCCCCCTTTAATTCCCCTGCATCTTCTGAAATGAACCCGATGGACTCATCCGAAGTAATGAGGAGGGGGTCCTCCATATCCTGCCCGCCACTTACCTCTAAAGGGCTACTTTCAAGGGGAGGAGGTGGTGAGTCGAATTCCCTCTGTAACTCCTCTCTCCTCTCCCTCTTCTCTTCCCCCTGGATCGATCCCAGGAAATCCTCAAAGGCCCTGTCAATATTATCCTTGGCTGCCTCTTCCCTCTCTCCCTCCCCTTCGAGATCCTCTTCTTCAGCGGGGGGTTCCCCAACCCATTCATCCTGGGGCGTTTCTGTCTCAGCTCCTCTCTCAGAATGTTCTAACGGAGTGCTCTCTTTAGCTGCCAGATCATCCCTTTCCTCTCCTTCCTCCATGCCGTTTTTGTCGGCAACTGATTTATCACGGACTCCATCTATGTATTGAGCCTTCAAGTGTTCGTATCCGGGCTTCATGACGATGATATAATCGCTGCACTTTCTGCACTTTACTCGTGCTCCCTTCCCTTTGATAAGGTCTTCGTTCAGTTTGAATTTTGCTTTACAACTATCGCACTGTATGATCATCGACTTCCTCCAGGGGGCACTATTCCTTTCCCTTCTTCTCGAGAAGACATACACTCTTTATATTACGGAATTTTTCAGAAAAATCCATTCCGTATCCCACCACGAAGCCTCGCTCAAGGAGGAACCCGCGATAGTGAACCGGGACGGCCACTTCCCTTCGTTCCCTTTTGTCGATGAGGGCACACACCCGAAGGGTCGCAGGAGACTCCCTCTCAATATGTTTTATCAGATAGTGAAGGCTCCTTCCAGTATCGATTATATCTTCTACAATGATCACGTCTTTCCCTTCCGGGGAAACAGAGAGTATTTCCCCATAGGCCGGGTTTCTGCGGGGGGATGTTCCTTCCCCGTAGGATGATACACGGAGAAAATCCACCAACGGGTCTAATCCATCCAGCGACCTGAGAAGATCGGCGAGGAAGAGGAAGGACCCCTTGAGGACACCCAGGAAGAGGGGTGACTTTCCCCGGTAATCACTCGAGATCTCACTCGCTATGTGGGAGACCTTCTTTCTCACCTCTTCTTCTGAGTAGAGGAGTTTTACTTTGTATGATTCACTCACAAGCAGTTTCTCCCATAAGAGGTTACCCCTTTCCTCCCATGCTTCTCTTATGAGCCCGCTCTCCCAGGCGGGCGACGATTATGCTCACCTCAAAAATTGCGTATAGGGGAAACCCGACGATCAACTGTGAAATCACATCGGGTGGCGTGATAATCGCTGCGATTATGAAGGAAATAACGAAAATAGCCTTCCTCGCACCCTTGAGAAAATCTCCCGTCAAAAGTCCGACACGTGCTACCGAGTATGCGACGACGGGAATCTCGAAGATTAAGCCGAAGATGAGCATTAACCGTATGACCACAGATACAGAGCTCTTGATCGATGGGAGGGGTTTTATCAACTCTTTTCCAAATGAGAGGAGAAAGGGGAAAATTACGGGGAGGATCACGAAATAGCAGAAGGATACGCCTGCCAGGAGAGATAGAACAGCCATGGAGATGAACTGAATGGAAACTTTTCTCTCCTTTTCGTAGAGTCCCGGTGAGATGAAGCCCCAGATCTGATAGAAAAGATAAGGGCTCACCGCTATCCCCCCGGCAAGAATAGAAATTTTCAGGTAGGCAATGAACGCTTCCGTCAGGTGTATGAAGACGAGAGATGAGCCGTCTGGAATGGATGTGATGAGTGGCTTCAAGGCAAAGGTGAGTATCTTTTCAGCAAAAATATATGAGGCGATAGACCCTATTGCGAGCGCAATGATAGACTTGATGAGCCTCCCCCGGAGTTCCTCCAGGTGGTAGGTGATGGGAAGCTTCTCATCCTTCATCCGGAGAAGCCTGTTCCTTGATTTTTATTTCTTCAGGGGAGGGTTCTTTCTCCCCTGCTTCCAACTCAGATTTCTCAATCTTTTCCACAGGGGCGTCATCCTTGATCTCAGATTCCAGGGTACTCCCTATGTCCTTCAGTTCCTCGATTTCTTTCTTTATTTCCTCTTCCTCAACCGCATCTTCCAGCCCCTTCTTGACTTCGTCTGCCGCCTTTTTGAACTCTGCGACTCCCCTTCCGAGGCTTTTTGCCAGGTCAGGGAGTTTCTTTGGGCCGAAAAATATTAGGGCGAGAAGAAGTATTAGGAGTATTTCCTGAAATCCGATTCCGAACATCTCTTTATCCTGTTATCCTGATGATGATGTTCATTATAAAGCCAACAGGGGGGAATGTGAAAAAATAATTTTTAAAATGGATTTTTCAAAAGGATTATATAATGGTATTTAAGTAGGGGGGGATTTTTTCCTTAATATAGAAGGTTTGTCCGGGGTGACAATGAGAGCCTTTCTTGGAATCGACGGAGGGTCCGTATACTTCAAGTCCACTCTATTTATTCCCAAACTCGTTGACCCGGCGGAGTTCAATTTTCCAGGGGTCAGGCATTCTCACGTGAGCGAGAGGGGGACCTTCTATTTTTTAGCCTGTAAAAAGGGGCTTGCCGCTCCCCTGGAAGCAATTTCACTTCATATTGAGGAAGTAGAAGACGCCCTTCTCCCCTCCGGTGTTCATCTGCAGCTGGGGACGACCGGTAGGATGGGGAAAGCTATTTCTGCAGATAGAAACACCTTCTACATGAACGATTTTGCATGCATCGCGAGAGGAGTGCGTGAGTTCTTCCCCAGTGGGAGGACCATATTCGAGATCGGTGGGGAAACCTCGCGTTTTATCTCCCTTAAGGATGATGGAAAAGGCAGGCTTATCCTTTCCGAGTATGGGACGAACGGTGAATGTGCCGCCGGGACCGGGTCCTTCATTGATCAACAGGCGGGCCGAATGAATGTGCCCGTTGAAAGGATCGGAGAACTTCTAAAAGGAGTAACCCACCCTGCAAGGATTGCGGGGAGATGTTCTGTATTCGCCAAGTCTGACATGATCCACGCCCAGCAGAAGGGAGCAACGCCTGGAGCTATCCTGAAGGGGTTGATGTTTGCTGTGGCGAGGAATTTTAAAAGTAACGTCTGCAAGGGTAGGGAACTGGAATCGGATATCCTGTTTCTCGGTGGGGTTGCTGGGAACCGGGGAATTGTGGAAGCCCTTGAAGAGGTTTTATCTCTCCACCCGGGACAGATCAAAGTGCCTCCCTTTTTCCGGTTCTATCCCTCTGCGGGAGTGGCCCTCCTCCACAGTGAAAGTGCACTTCCGGAAGTGATCGGGAATGAAAAAATTGGAGGATCCAGCCGGAGGCAGGGGAATATCCCCCAACAGGCCCGTTCCCCCCTCTCCTTAGAGAATGTTATATACCTGAAGGATAGTCTGCCAGCTCCCGGCATTCCCGCAGCGGGAAGGAAGGCAGAGGATCTGTTTCTCGGTATCGATATAGGCTCAGTGAGCACCAATTTTGCAGTGATAGATACTGAGGGGAATGTGATAGACGAGGTTTATGTGAGGACCGAAGGGCGCCCTGTAGATGTTGTGATGAAAAATCTCAAGGAGATCGGTGAGCGCCTCGGGGAGCAGGTCAAAATCCGTGGAGTCGGGACGACAGGTTCCGGGAGAGAATTGGTGGGAGAATTAATTGGAGCTGATGCGGTAATCGACGAGATTACGGCTCACAAGAGTGGAGCTACATTCGTTGCAAATCGTTCCTTCAACTCGGAAGTGGACACGATTTTCGAAATCGGCGGGCAGGACTCCAAATTTATCTCTATCCGCGAGGGGATCGTCGTCGATTTTGCCATGAACGATGCCTGTGCTGCTGGAACCGGATCTTTTCTGGAGGAGCAGGCTGAAAAGATCGGAATCTCCATAAAAAATGATTTTTCGAGGATTGCCTTTTCTTCCTCCGCCCCCTTAAGGCTGGGAGAAAGATGTACCGTCTTCATGGAACAGGATGTAAGCAGCTACCTGAACAGGGGGTTCCCCGTGGAAGATATTGTTGGGGGGCTGGCGTATGGGGTGGTATTGAACTACCTGAACAGGGCGGTGAGAGGAAGAAGGATTGGAGATCGTCTATATTTCCAGGGGGGCAGTGCG
>CAYSOQ010000030.1:0-10325 GCA_964432685.1 uncultured bacterium | reverse complement strand
CTTACGCTGAGCTTTCAGGGCTCACCCCCTTCACCGGGATCCAGGCCCACTACAGCCTTATCGAGAGAACTTCTGAGAGGGATCTGTTGCCCATGGCCCAGGCCCTTGATCTTGCCGTGACCGCGTGGAGTCCCCTCGGGGGAGGGCTACTCACCGGAAAGTATGGTACAGGTGAGAAGGAGGAGGCCGGGAAGGAGGAAAAACGCTACGGCCCCGACAATCTGATGGCCGATCAGTTCGTTACCGAGAGGAATCTATCAATCGCGGAGGAGGTGGTGAGGATTGCCCGGGAGGCGGGAAGGACGCCTGCCCAGGTGAGCTTAAGGTGGCTGATCCAGCACCAGGACAGGGGTGTGATCATCCCGATCCTCGGTGCGAGGACGGTGGAGCAGATGATAGACAACCTTGGATGCCTGGACTTTACCCTCTCCGAAGGTGAGATGGCGAGCCTCGATAAGGCGAGTGCGATAGAGTTAGGGTTTCCCCACGATTTCCTCTCCCTTCCCTTCGTGAAAGGGATGGTCTACGGGGAGAGTTACCCCGAAATCGAAGTGCACAGGGGAAGGAAACCTTAAGCAGAGGAAATATGAGCCGCTTTGCAGACGCATTCGATTGGCCTCTTCCCAATGAAGAGCAGCGGCGGTTTGCTGGAAAATTCCTAAACAGGATGGGCTATAAACGGTCGAGCCTCCCCCCTCCCTTTTGAGAAATTACCTGGAGGGAGTTATACGCGCGTGTCCCTTTCGCCCGGCCCGAGTATATGTAGGTGAATCCCAGGTAATATTCACGAAGTGTATGATCAGCGAGTAAATCCCCCGCTGCCTCTTTCGGGTTGTGCCATTTTTCCACCCTTCCTACGCCGAAGGGGGCGGCCAGGCCCATCAGTTTTTTCCCGAGGGGAGGGGGCAGTGTAGAAGGAATCTTGATGTCGAGGATTACAAGATGTCCTCCAGGGGAAAGAGATGCCGCAGCCCTGTTTATGGCTGACTCAGGGTTCGATATGTGGCGAAAGGAGAAGCTGAAGAGGATTCCTTCCGTCCCTGTAGGAAATACGTAATGGTCTCCATCACATTCAGTGAGAGTCACATTGTTCCACCCACTCCTTTCAACCCGCCTCCGGGCTCTGTCAAGCATGCTGGAAGAGATGTCCACTCCGATAATTCTTCCCTTCGGGCCCACCTCCCTCTGAAGGAGTGAGAAATTGTTCCCAGTTCCGCACCCTACTTCCACTACCTGGGACCCTTCTCTCAGTGCCAGATTCCGAACTGCCTCCCGCCTGTATGCCCTGCCCCGGAACCCTATCAGGTAGTAGAGGTGGATCAGTATGTCGTAGGAGGGGGCAATCAGGCGGTATCGTTTTATCAGATCTTTTTTTTCCTCCATATCCTTACATTCCGGGTGGGATTAGGATGGATATCTTCCTTAGAGTCACGGGACACCCCCTTTTGTTTTACAATAGTAGGGTAGGCTTTTCCCCTTTGCCTAGGGATAGGATAACCCATTATGGGTTCCCGGGGATGCGACTGAGGGGGATTTTCAACCCGACGAAGTGGAGTTTCCCATGGGAGTGTGGATCCACCATATTGAAACGGCCGTCCCGGATACCTTTTACACTCAGGACTATGTGGGGACACGGATGGATGCGCTCCATTCCGATACCAGGGTGAAGAGGATCCTTCGGGCGATTTACAGGAAGTCGGGGATCGAGAAGCGCCACAGTGTGGTGGACAATTTCCTTGAGGGTGAAGACAGTTTTTTCAAGCCTGGAAGGAAGGGTGGCTTCGTGGAGCCGGGGACGGCGGAACGAAACGAGATCTACGGGGAAGCCTCCAGGCCCCTTGCAGTGGGCCTTGCGAGAAAGACCATCGAAGGATGCCCGGGGATAGAAATCGGGGATATTACACACCTTATCACGGTTTCCTGCACGGGGTTTTACAATCCCGGAATGGACCACTATATCATTGAGGAACTGGGGCTCACCCTTTCCACCCAGCGTTTTAACATCGGCTTCATGGGATGCTATGCGGGAATTACCGGGCTTCGCATGGCGTCCCATATTTGCGTGGCAGACCCCGGTGCGGTCGTCCTGGTGCTGAGCCTGGAGCTCTGCACCCTCCATATGAAGCTGAATGGAAATGAAGACAACCTACTGGCCAATTCCCTCTTCGGTGATGGTGCGGCGGCAGCCCTGGTTAGCAGCCAGGTACCCGAAAGGGGGAGGAGAGTGTACAGGATGGGGCCATTTCTTTCCAGGCTCATCCCCGATGGGAAGGGGGAGATGACCTGGAGGGTGGGTGACTTCGGTTTCGACATGACACTTTCCAGCTACGTCCCGAAGATTATCGCATCCGGGATCCAGGAGATACTGGAACCCCTTTTCGAAGGGAATGGATTGTCCATGAAGGACGTGGCTACATGGGCAGTTCACCCTGGCGGAAAATCGATTGTGGATGGTGTGAAGAAGAGCCTTGGCCTCTCTCATGAACAGGTGTACCCCTCCAGGGAGGTCCTGAGGGAATATGGGAACATGAGCAGCGCAACTATCCTCTTCGTGCTGAAGAAGGCCCTCGAGATGGGGGGTGGTGAAGAGAGCGAGAGGGTCTGCGCCATCGCATTCGGGCCGGGGCTGACTGTGGAGATGGCAATCCTGGATAAAGAGGAGTAGTTTCCGGAAGGAATAGACAACATGATTGAAGAGAGGATCGACACACCCAGTAAAAAACGTTCTTTCAACCGGAGCCACTTTACCGTGGCTGCCTCGCGCTATGACCTTGCGACCCGCTTTATGTCTCTCGAAAGGGACAGCGCTTGGAAGCGCCGCCTGGTGGATGCCCTTCCGGAGATGGATACCCCCTTTTGCGTGGACCTTGCGTGCGGCACGGGAGATGTGGCTTTTCTTCTCGCCAGCAGGTATCCCCGGGGACAGGTAGAAGGGGTGGATATCACCGAGGCCATGCTGGAGATCGCCAGGGGGCGCAATCGATTTCAAAATGTTACCTTTTCATGCAGGGACATGGCAGACACAAGGGTTTCCCAGGGGAGTGTGGACTTTATTACGGGGAGCTACGCCCTCCGGAACGCCCCCCGACTGGAGGATGCATTGAGGGAAGTGTTCAGAATACTTAAACCCGGTGGGGTGGCTGCATTTCTCGAATTTTCGAGGCCCTCCTCTCCCCTTTATCATTCCATGATTTGCCGGTTCCTGAAGGCATGGGGCGGACTCTGGGGGCTTATCCTCCACGGGAACCCGGAAATACACGGATACGTCGGGGCCAGCCTCGCAACTTATCCGGATGCGGAATCCTTCAACATCCTCATCCATAAGCAGGGGTTCCGGCTCCTCTTTCGGGAGTGGGTAACCTTCGGAATCATGGAACTGATGATGATCGAGAAACCCTTTCCCGTTGTAGTTAAGGGGGGGATTAAGGTTAAAGGTCCCCATGTTCCCAGATCTTCTCATCCTCGTAGGGGCCGTGGGAGCGGCGGTACATCTCCATACATGCCATGACAATGCTCCCCATGCCTAATGCCCGCTCATAGTACTTCCCGTTGAACTTCGTAAGGAGCCTGTAGATTACGTAGGTGAAATCTCCTGCGGCTTCTTCTGAGTTGTCTGGAAGGGCTTCCAGGATCTCTTCTATTCCACGGGCGTACTTTTTCCTGCTTTCCTTTGCGATGTAGGGCATTCATCCCTCCCTCTAAGCAATTTTCTTGAGCGAAAGTTATCTGGAAACATTATGATCTCCCGGGTTCCTCTGCCATTTGGCATATCTTTTCAAGGATCTTCACCATTGCGTAGGTGTCGAGCCAACAATACTTGCGGAGATTACTCTTTACCCTGGCGATTTCCACGAGATCTTCCGAGTCACAGATATTCATGTATGATTGTGTCGCAATGTTCCCATTCCTGATCGCCATATCCTCGTAGGAGAGATCAGGGACGAGCGCCGGGAGAACCGATTTGATGGAAGTAGATCCCTTCATCTTCCAGAAGTAGATTTCCCTCTTCTTGAAAGGCGACTCCAGGTCGATAATACGTGATGTAATATCCCCGATTCGTAAAGCATACTCCGGGAACATGACTGCAAGGGCCCTGAGTATACCCCGTTCGAATGGTGCATGGTAAACCAGGATGGATCCTCTGTCTTGGATGTCAATAAGAAGTTGTTCAACGAGCATGCAACGGGGGTCAGGTCCCGGGTCAGCGAGATATTCCCGGTGTGAAATCTCCCCATTTTCCATCTCCTGGATGTGAAGGGAGTACTGGAAGGGGATTGCCTGGTAGGGCCTCGTGCCGTCGTATCTGGGGACCGGGGAGCCAATCGTCTCAAAGTCAAGGAAGTGGAGAGGGTATTTAAGGAAAGAGAGAAAGTCTCTTACCTCCTTCCCATCTGAGATATTCCTTCTATCTATGGTGGTCTCTACCTGCTCCCTCTGTCTGTAGGAGAGTTCCTCGAGAGGGATATCTTCCATCCGCAATATCCCCCGTTGGTAGAGAGCATACTTGTCTGCGCCCCCCCGCCCTCTCAGGTCGAACACCGAATCTTCCGGTACGTGTCCCCAGCAGTACCCCTTGAACTCGCACTCGTAGGGTGCAAAACAGTGCTTCCCTATATCGATATCCGGCTCGGTCCCTGTAAGCATCTCTTTAAGGCGGAGGATCTCCTTCCTGACGAACCCCTTCCGCTTCAGAACCGCTTCCGTAATATCCTCACTGTGGAAGAGTTTCTCGAGATGAAGAGCCCCCTCTTTAATGTATTCCCTGTCAAGGTGGACCAGAAAGGAGTTCGATATGTCCAGGCCGGCCCCCCTGGCCACCACATATTGAAGCGATACATCCTCGATGTGTTCAGCCTTCAGGCCAGTGGACATCTTCACTTCGAAGAGTTCCCACCCCGTTTTTCCATTGTGGAGAATATCGATCTTGCAGAGGACATCATCATGGCGGAGGGTTGCCTCGTAGATCGTACCCGCCCCTTCTTTTATTAAAGATGCTGTACGCTCCACCTGGCCTCCGAGCCTGCCAGCACCGTAGGGGATTTCGATTCCCCCGGGAAAAAGGCCATGTGCCAGCCGGCCCACCTCCCTCCCGGACTGGAATATAGCTTCTTTTTCCGGGGGTATCTCAGCGGCCAGTTCAGGCCTGAATTTCGTGAGATAAAGCGCTTTGTGGCACTGGAGACCCTTCATGTAAAGGGATTTGCTAAGTCTCATGGACGGTCTCGCCATCTTCATCCTCTTCCGGAATTCTTTTTGTTCATCCTTACAATATACTCGAATCGATCCATTTTTCGTGACCCAAGTTTAGAGGCTGCATCAGGTGATAAGGTCATATGTTTTGGATAAAGACATGGGCATTCACTATAATGCAATTAATAACGTCTATTTCGATTCGTATAAGGGGGTCCAGGTGGAAGACAGGGGACCATCGACTGACTGGCGGGGGCTTCGGGGATGGATAGGGGGCTGGTTTCTTTGCAGCCCTCTCAGGCGGGCCGCAGAGATCTTCTTCCTGGGCGACCTCGATTCCTCCTACCTCCGGGAAATAGGAGGGCGGTGCCCGGACGGGGATGAGACGGTCCTCGATCTCGGAGCCGGTTCCGGATATTTCAGCCTGAAAATTGCCCGGAAGCTGGTAGGGGGGAAGGTAGTCTGTGTGGACCTTTCGGAGGAGATGCTGGGAATCCTGAGGGGGAGGGCGAAACGTAAGGGCCTCGAGAATAAGATCGAGGTTGTGCGAGCCCATGCAGCATCCACGGGCCTCGAGGACGAGTCGTGTGATCTGGCCGTCTCGAGCGGCCTCTTCCATGAGCTCTCCAGGCCGAATGAGGCGCTTGCGGAGATGGTCAGGGTGGTAAAGCCAGGCGGGTCGGTTGTGGTGGCCGATTTTCGGGACATGAGGATGCCCCATGGCGAGGGTGCCCATGGCCCCTTCAGCGTGAATGAACTTACTGAACTGTTCCACGAGGGGGGTCTCATCGACACGCATGTGTACCCCGTCCGGCGGTGGGTAGTGGGGGTGGGGAGGAAGTTCAGCTCCGCAGCCTGAATGTTGGGGCAAACCCTGGCTCCAACCCGGAATCGCGATAACTAAAGAAGGGGAGATATTTGCCATGAAAAGCTTTCGAAAAGAGTTGTGGTTCAATATTCCCGGCCGCAGGGGGTTTGTGAACATTACGAATTTAGTGGATGAGGCGTTGAGGGAAAGCGGGATAAGGGAGGGGCTCCTCCTTTGTAATGCCATGCATATAACCTCTTCGGTCTTCATCAACGACGATGAAGCGGGACTTCATTCCGATTTCGAGAAGTGGCTCGAAGAACTTGCTCCCCATGAACCTCTATCCCGCTACAGTCACAATCTCACCGGGGAGGATAACGGAGATGCCCACCTCAAGCGAACAATCATGGGGAGGGAAGTGGTTGTGGCTGTGACGGGTGGCACCCTCGATTTCGGTCCCTGGGAGCAGATATTCTACGGGGAGTTTGACGGGAAAAGGAGGAAGAGGGTACTCGTAAAGATCATTGGGGAAGCGGAGGGATTCTGAACCGGGAAATATTTTTTTCCCCTTCCCTGTGGTAATATGGAAACCAATTTTCCCATGACGGCGTGATTATTTTCATGGTTTCCCCAAAGAACTCATCCATATTTTTACTCTCATTTACCGGAAATTCCTCCCAGTGGGACAAAACCTTCCTCGACCCTGCAGACGAGTTCGTGGGCTATGAGCATAACGAGGTCCTACCTGTAATCGAGGAAGTGTCGAAGGCAGTAGAGGGGGGGTATTATGCGGCGGGCTTTCTCTCCTACGAGGCAGCACCGGCCTTCGATCCTTCCCATGAGGGAAAAGACCCGGAGGATTTCCCGAGGATCTGGTTCAGAACCTTCAATACGATGGTTCCCCGTGGGTTACGTCCAACCCCTTCCGGGGATTTTTTCGTTTCACCGTTAGAACCGGAGATTACCAGGGAGGAGTATGTAGATAAAGTTCAAGGTATCAGGAAACTCATTTCTTCCGGGGAAGTTTACCAGGTGAATTTTACCTACAGGCTGGAGGGAAAGTTTGAGGGGTCGGAGGCCTCTTATTTCCACCGCCTGTGTGATGCTGAATCCTCTTCGTATGGAGCCTATATAGATTGCGGCCGATATGTGATCCTCTCGGCGTCTCCCGAACTGTTTTTCCATTCCATCGGAAGATCGATAAGTGTGAAACCGATGAAGGGGACCATTCGGAGGGGGGACGATGAGGTTTCCGACAGGAACAACAGGGTAACACTCGAAAATTCTCCCAAGGACAGGAGCGAGAACCTGATGATCGTTGACCTGATGAGGAACGACCTGGGGAGGATTTCCGTACCAGGAAGCGTACAGGCCTCTTCTTTGTTTGAAGTGGAAAGGTACGAGACCCTCTACCAGATGGTTTCGGAGATCCGTTCCACCCTCCGGGAGGACGTAACAATTAGGGATTTGATGGGATCCCTCTTCCCCTGCGGTTCCGTTACGGGAGCCCCGAAAATTCGGAGCATGCAGATTATCAACAACCTGGAGGTTTCGCCCCGGAAGATCTATTCAGGCGCTATCGGGTATTTGACTCCCTATGGGGAGGCTGCCTTCAATGTTGCAATCAGGACTGCAGTGATCGACAGGGTATCGAAGTCGATCATCTACGGTACAGGCGGAGGGATTATACACGATTCAATTCCCCGGGAGGAATATATTGAGAGCGAGTTGAAATCCTCCTTTATCCGCCAGGTGAAACCCTCCTTCAAACTTATTGAAACAATCCTTTATGAGCCTGGAGAAGGATTTTTCCTCCTTGAAGAACACCTGGTGAGAATCGAAAAATCGGCCTCTTTCTTCGGGTTCCCTTTCGAAAAGCGCATCATTGTAGATCGGTTGAAGGAGGAGGTAGAGGCCTTTAGGGACTCTCCGATGAGAATCAGGCTACTCCTCGATAAGGGAGGGTTGTTAGAGGTGGAGAGTTCAAAGATGATGACTCCTCGAAGTGATGATGTTCATAAGGTCCATCTCTACGAGGTTCCCGTCGATGAGAACAGCATATTTCTTTATCACAAGACAACTGTGAGAGACTTTTACGATTATGCACGATCACGCCACCCTGATGCAGATGAGCTGCTATTCGTGAATCGTAAGGGTGAGGTTACGGAAGGCACCAGGACTAATGTGGTGATCAGAAAAGAGGGTGCCTACTATACGCCGCCGGTGGAATCGGGGCTGCTTCCGGGGACCTTCAGAGAGAAACTCCTGGAAAGGGGGAAAATTTCAGAGAGGAAATTGAGTATTTCTGACCTTATAAGCGCGGAGGAACTGTTCCTGATAAATTCGGTGAGGAAATGGGTAAAGGGGAAGGTCATGGATACGGAGGCCTTCAGCTGTCCCAGGGAATCTCGTCCTGCTCCGCTTCCATGAATAATTTGTCGAGGAGCTCCTTGGCCCGGGGAAAGTGAGCTTCGTCCACCATTATGGCCTTCTCGATATATTTGTAGGGTTGTGCTCCACCAAGTAGGGAAGCGAAGAAGTTGTTCTTCACCAGGTGTGGGATTCCTTCATCTTCGAGAATTCCTAAGATCATGGCGAGTTCCACTTCATTTTTCGGAGAGATGAGTTTTTTCATATCCGGTGCGATCGCTCCTCCTCTTAAATCCTCTGTATTAAGATTTATTGTATTACGGGATGTTACGGTTTTGCATCTTATCTCAGTGTCCGTTGATTGAATTGGCTGAAAGAGATGAGTCATCTTATTATGAAAAGAAAGTGACGGATAAGAGGTATGTCGTATAAACATGGGAACAAGAGGCTGATATGGGGAATCATCCTGGTTGCCCTGGGAATTTCAGGCTATTATTTCGCTGAGAAATATATTTCCCTTCCTTCCAGGGATCCGGATATTTTACAGGAGAAGATCCCTGAAAGGGGTAACCCTGCATTGCAAGAAGCGATGAAGGAGCTTGCCTCGAAGGGGATAATCAGGGTCGGCATGTCTGCCAGGCAGGTACGGGCGGCGTGGGGAGAGCCCGATCGAATCATACCGGCCGGGAAAGGCCATGAAAAGGGGGAGGAATGGCTCGTCTCATTTGAAGGGTATACTTTCGATCTATTCTTCGAAAATGGAATACTTGTAATGGTCAGGCCCCCCGACATGCTACCGGGACCTTGATCAAAGAAGGGAACAGGTTTCTCCTTGTCAGCAAAATGGAGAACCCTTATTCCCATGTGCCCCGCTTGAACCCTCCTTTTACCTCTCTGTGGTCTGCTTCGGTTGGAGGGGGAGTGACCACGTGGATGATGGTCATTTCCGTTTCCGCCCGGACACCCCGTTTCACATAGGCCGGAACGGTGACCACGTCTCCCTTCGTTACCCTGTAGCGCTCATTGCCTGCCGCGACTTCCCCTGAACCCTCGACGATGAAGAGGACGAGGTCCACCGAGGGGGAATGGATGGGAATGAACTGCCCCTGGCGGAAGTAGGCAACGATGAACTTCCCGTTAAGGCTCTCGAAGAGGGTCTTCGGGTTGAACCTGCCATCAAGGTATTCCCTCTCCGCTTCGAGGTCAGTCTTACGGGGGAGAAGATAGCGATCACGGAGTCCGTGCATGAGGTGGTGAAATTTTTCGTGGGTTCCCGCGCCGATCTTCTCTAATTCTACCCTCTCGAAGGCCCGGGTCAGATCCTCGCCCGCCTTCTGTTCCAGTACCCTGTCCGCTATCGGCCAGAGTTCCTCATCTTCCCGGCGGATGTGCTCCCTCAGCAGGGTAATGTACAGGTATGTGGCGGTTGCGAGGCGGTCCCTGGCGCTTTCATCCCCGGCCCTCAACTCATCCAGGGAGGAGACCATAGCGGATACGTATTCCCTGCCCCTCTCATGGTCGCTTATTAGCCCGGAGATGATCTTTGCCGCTTCCTCGACATCTTCTAAGGCCGGAAAGAGCAGGTCCTCCTCCTTTCCGTGATGGCATCTGTCTGAAAAGACCTGGAAAAACTCTATAACCTGTTCGAAGGCCTCGAAGTCAGGAACCTTCCCCTCCCGAGTCCCGTCGATAATGGATTCAAGGATTCTCAACATGAGCTGGATCCCGCCGTGCTCTTCCCTCATTACTTCAGTTGGATTCATGATTGTACCCCCCCTGGAAAGATATGCGCATTCACTGCTTCATGCCTTATGCTCCCCCTTCCTGGCTGTTTATGCATTGATTTGGGTCAACCATCAAGAAAATGTGGCGAATAAGGATGACGACCAGAGTTGTCTCTTTTGTCATCTCTCATATGGCATCGACAGGAATACACTCGTGTGCCGCACTAACAGAT
>CAYSOQ010000029.1:0-10334 GCA_964432685.1 uncultured bacterium | reverse complement strand
CCCCAGGGACCCGGGAGTCATGCTTATCAGCGCAATGTGCGACCCAGCTGATGCCAAGAGAGCTGTAAAGGTGATTCTGGAGGAGATTTACAGGGTGGCCGCTTCGGGGGTAACCCCCTCTGAGCTCATGACGGCGAAAAAGAAAACCGTGGCAGATTTCGTATACTCCCTTGAATCCCAATCTTCCCTTGCTCGCCATCTCGGTTTCTGCGAGACGGCAAGGGGTGACGCGTTCTTCCAGGAAGAATACACAAACAGGATAAGGCGTGTTTCCACTGCGGACGTGCAGGTGCTGGCAGAGAAATATTTCCGTCCTGAAAATTTCGTCCTCTCCATCATAATTCCAAAGGGGTCGAAGGGAAAAGTGTCCAGGTCAAGTGTGGGGAGAATAGCCGCGAAGAGTTTTAAAAATGCCTTCAAAGGACGCAGGAAGAATAAGAGCGAGATCAAACAGGAGACCCTGCGTAACGGGGTGCGGGTAGTAGTGCGGGAAAATCACTCCGTCCCTGTTGTTGCCATGAGCATAGGGTTCCTCGGAGGAGTGAGGGCCGAAGATGAGAAAACCAATGGAGCCAGCAACCTCATTTCCTACATGCTCACGAGGGGAACGGGGAAACATTCAGCCCCGGAACTGTCTCAGATAATCGAGGATATGGCTGGTTCGATCAATGCCTTTTCCGGGCGGAACTCCTTCGGGTTGAAAGGGGAGTTCCTGAGTGAAGATTTCGAAGAGGGGTTAAAGCTCTTAGGGGAGATGATCCTCACTCCCACCTTCGATGGGGAAGAGCTGGGAAAGAGGAAGAAGGAGGTTCTTGCGGCGATCAAGGCGAAAACGGATTCCCCTGTGTCGGATCTTGTGCGGTTCTACATGAGTGTCCAATACGGGGCTCACCCCTACTCGATGGATCCCCTGGGGACTCCGGAAGTAGTGAAAGCCATCACGAGGGAAACATTGAAGGAATTTTACGATCGCCTCGTGTTCCCTAAAAACATGGTGGTTTCAGTCTCCGGGGATGTGGATTCGAGATATGCTCTCAGGGCTATCTCGAACATATTTGAGGATTTCTCGAAAGAAGGAGATCCCTCCATCATGGAGAGAAAGAAGGTGATGCCCCCTGAAAAAGCCGTGAGGGAGGAGAAGAAGATCAACAAGTTACAGGCACATTTCATTATCGGATTTCTTGGGACGGATTTCCGGAGCAAGGACCGCTATGC
This sequence comes from uncultured bacterium, assembly GCA_964432685.1. Lineage (GTDB taxonomy): Bacteria > Desulfobacterota > Deferrimicrobia > J040 > J040 > CAYSOQ01. The sequence continues at coordinate 9,119 of CAYSOQ010000029.1, read as the reverse complement.
CCTGAAAGTTCTTGCATCATCCCTGGCTGGCCAGGGAGGGAGGCTGTTCAAGGAGCTCAGGGATAAGAAATCCCTTGCCTATTCACTCACTGCTTTCTCCTCTGAGCAGTATGACAGGGGGTTTTTTGCTTTCTACATGGGGACGGAGGGGAAGAAGCTCGACGAAGGCATCGATTCCATGTGGGATGAAATCATCCGCTTCCTGAAAAAGGGGATCACAGAAGATGAAATCGCCAGGGCCCGTAATTACATAATTGGAAATTATGAGATCGGACTTCAATCAAACAGCTCTTACGGGGAATCACTCATGTTCAACATCCTCTACGGGACGGGGGTGAAGGCGATTGAAGAGTTCCCGGAAAGGATACGACATGTGACCAGGAAGGATGTAATGAGGGTGGGAAGGAAATTCATCGATATGGACAAGCGTGTTATAGCAATACTGTCACCGTGAGGTAAGAAGTTGTACGGAAGGGAACTCACAAGTTACGAAGCCAGAGGAAGGATAGAAAAATTCTCCGCGATTTTCTGCCTGACTATCCTTTGTCTCACGATTTTTATGATGGGGCTTTCAACTTACGGGTTGTTCGATGTAGATGAAACGAGGTATGCTGCCGCGTCCCTGGAGATGGTGAATTCGGGAGACTACGTGATCCCAACCTTCAACGGGGAGCCCAGGTTGAACAAGCCTATCCTTTTTTACTGGCTCCTGGCAGGGTCGTCTAAGATCTTCGGGAATGACCCCGCTTCCTACAGGCTCGTGTCGGCACTTTCCGCCTTTTTCCTTGTAATGTTAGTTGGCCACATAGTGTACAGAGAGTCGAGAGTGGAAGGAGGATTCCTGGCGGGAGCGATCATGGCAACGTCCCCCCTCTACGCCTACATGGGAAGAACCACCATGATTGACATGATATTTTCGGTCTTTATTTTCCTCTCCTCCCTGCTCCTGTACCTTGGGATCTTCGATGGGAAAAATGTGAATCGCATCCTCATACGGGGAGGAATGGTTCTAATGGGGCTTGGATTTATTACTAAGGGGCCTGCGGGAGTTGCCTTGCCTCTCATGTCTATCTTCGTTTTTTCATGGATAAATGGAAGGCTCAAAAGGATGATGGAGGCAATGGTCGATGGGCCTGGTATAGTACTCTTTTTCCTGGTGATCCTCCCATGGTACGGGGCTGTGTACATACGCAAGGGGGGCGAATATTTTTACGACTTTTTCGTGAAGGAAAACATTCTCCGCTTTCTCCACGTCACATCGGGGCACAGGGGGCCTGTGTATTACTATATCCCCATCATCATGTTGGGGATGTTTCCCTGGGCCTTCTTCCTACCCCAGGCGATTTTTTCCATGATGAGGAGCAGGGGTTTTTCCTTGAGGGCCATGGGAGAGAATATCAGTCTCGACATGTTCCTTTTCATATACAGTGGTGTGATCTTCCTCTTCTTCTCCCTGTCGGCCACGAAACTGCCCACTTACGTGCTCTCCATCGTTCCCGCGCTGGCTATTATCATAGCCCTCTACTTCGAGAATGTAATCGTAAACAGGAAGTTCCCCGATTTCGGTTACAGTATTGGTGCTTACCTCTTTGCGACCTTTACCCTCCTCTTCGGGCTCATTATTTTTTTCCCGGGAGATTATTTTCCAATTATTAAGAAGTCGGGCCTCGGAGAGGTAATGTTCATCCCCGGGATCCTTATGTTAACCGCAACATTACTGACCACCCTGTTTACTCTGTTCAGGAGCAGCGTCAAGAGGGCGCGCCTGAAAATATTTGCCTCTTTGCTGATACTACAGATCCTCTTTCTATGGTTTGTTTTCTTCGGGATTCTGCCCAAGGTCTATGAGTACCGGCAGGCTGACCTTCAGAACATTGCAGAAATCATCAATTCAGAGAAAGAAAGCGCAGTCAGCGGAAGGATAATATTTTATCGAAAATTCAAGCCATCAATGGTCTTTCTTACCGGCAGGAAGGTCTACAGTGCGTCGAATTTTGAAGAGGTTGTAGCACACACCCACGGGGCGAAGGTGGCCTACCTCATATTCCGGGGGAAGGAAGGGTCGAGAGTGAACCTCTCTCCCCTGGGGAATATTTCCGTCAGGTATTCGGGAGCACTATATTCCCTTTATCAACTGTACATGGAGTAACTGGTTCATGAATTCATTCGTCCTCTATTCTTTGATCCTTCCTGTGTACAATGAGGAAGAAAATATCGGCCCCCTGTCAGAAGAAATCTTTTCTGTCATGGACAGTATGGGCGAATCCTATGAAGTGATATTCGTGGAGGACGGCTCCACTGATGGATCTGCAAGGATCCTTGAAAACATTTCCAGTTCCAGGGACGAGGTTAGAATCATACGGTTCAGGAAGAACTTCGGGCAGGCCGCTGCCCTGTCCGCAGGGTTCGACTACTCTCGAGGGGAAGTGGTGATCACCTTAGATGCAGACCATCAGAATGATCCCCACGACATCCCCGGCATGGTCGATTTACTCCGTGGCGGATACGACGTGGTATGCGGGTGGCGCGTTGACAGAAAAGATAAAGGGCTATCCCGAAAACTCCCATCCTATCTTGCAAACTGGCTCATCAGGCGGATCACTGGTGTGAGAGTTCACGACTACGGATGTACCCTCAAGGTCTTCAGAAAAGATGTGATTAAACACTTACCCCTCTACGGGGGGCTCCACCGCTTCATCCCGGCCCTTGCAACTGAGTTCGGAGCCAGGATCACGGAAGTGAGCGTTAATCACAGGGAGCGGGTTCATGGAAGGAGCAAATACAACATTTCCAGGACCTTTCCAGTAGTCATGGATCTTTTGTATGTTTTTTTCACCATGAAGTTTTCTAGGCGGCCTTTTTACTTTTTCGGTGGGATCGGGCTTCTCCTGACAGCCGCGGGCTCTCTCCTTCTCCTCTACCTGTGCGTCCTGAAGATATTCTTCGGCCAGGATATTGGTGGAAGGCCCCTCCTGATTTTCGGGACCCTCTTCTTCATCGGTGGGATCCAGCTCTTCAGCCTCGGTCTTCTTGCTGGCCTGCAGTATAAACTACATATTGAGTCGAAAGAGGGCACATCATATTCGATTCTGGAGATAATCGAAGGCGGAAATTATGATAAAGAAGCTGATTAAGCTGGCAGTGGGGCTCTCCATCCTCTCCCTGCTTATTATTCTTGCAGGCCCCACGAGGGTAATCCGTGGGGTGAACGAAGTGGGAGTAATCCCTTTTTTTTTCGCCGTGTTCCTCAATTTTCTCGGACAGCTGGTCTGTTCGGTCAAGTGGAAAATCATTGCAGAGTCGGTGGATATCGAGAAACCCTTCTGGGAATACGTAATATTTTACCTTTCCGGAATGTTCCTGAACATTTTCCTACCCACTTCAGTGGGTGGTGACGTAGGCAGGGCTTACTTCCTCACGGGCCAGAAGGGGTGGCAGAAGGGATTTGCCACTGTCCTTGCAGAGAGGTACACGGGGTTCGTGGCACTCTCCCTTTTCCTTTCCTGGGGGGTTTACCATGGGGGTGGATTTTTACCGGAAACAGCGAGGAAAATGTTCATCCTTCTTCCGATCCCGGTGATAGGTGGCGCCCTGTTTTTTTTATTCGGGGGGAAACAGCTGTTGGGTAAGGTTCTTCCAGGTAAAGTGGAAGTTTTCGATCACTTCTACGAGATCCTTAGAAAAGGGGGTATCATGGCCATATCCCTTTTCATATCTATTCTTTTTTACTTTTTTTATATATGGATGCACCATGTGGTGGCTGCGGCCCTTGGGTTTGCCGTCCCTTTTTCCACACTCACGGCAATCGTGACCATGACCTCTATAGTGAGTATGATCCCCATATCCCTTGGAGGGCTCGGTATCCGGGAAGGCAGTTACTTCTACTTCCTCACTCTCTTCGGGATTTCCCAGCACATGGGGGTTGCATTCGGGGTCACCATACTCGCGGTGAACCTCTTCCTCTCCCTTTCCGGGGGGATTCTCATATATGTGTTCAAAGTGTACAGGAAGAAGGAGGAAGAGTAGTTCAGCCATATCCCTTTCAAATCAGTCGGTTCCCTTGGTCACACGAGGTAAGAGAGTATTTCGTTTGACGTGAAGAGAAACCTTTCTGGAACCCGTATTCGCCTCCCCTCGAGTGTGAGTTTGCCTTCCTCGATGAGCCTGTTCACAGAGCACTGCACCTCGGAAGGAGTGGGGCCGAAGCATTCCTCGATTTCGTCGAGGCATATTCCCTCGATCATGCGGAGCCCCATTATGAGCCGTTCCCTCCATGAACCAGTCGAATCGATGGTCTCCACCTGCGCACGGGGAGATTCTCCGATGGATATTGCGTGAATGTATGCCCTCACATCAGGATGGTTCCTGTACCTAACCATCCCCTCTCCCTGATCATTTCTAAGGTATCCAGAGGCTCCAGCCCCGAAGGCAACGTACTCTTCACCGGTCCAGTATCCCTTGTTGTGGAGGCAAATGCACCCTTCCTTTGCAAAATTGGAAATCTCGTAATGATGGTAACCGCAATTCTCGAGGAACGATATTGCGCTGTAGTAAGCTTCCCCGCATTCATCTCCGGAAGGAACCTTTAGGCCTCCAGCAATTTCTTCGTGAAGGGGTGTCCCTTCTTCGACCGAGAGGGCATAGAGGGAGAGGTGAGAAGGTGAGAGTGAGGTTGCAAGGGAAAGGTCCTCCATCGCGCCTTTCACACTCTGGCCGGGAGTTCCGAACATAATATCGAGACTGATGTTTTGAATTGAGGCATCTTTTGCAAAATTGAACGACTCGTGGATATCTATCACGGTATGAATTCTTCCAAGGGTGCGGAGTGTCTCCTCGTGGAAGCTCTGGGCCCCGATACTTATCCTCGAAACCCCTGACTTCCTGTAGCAGGATAGTTTTTCAGGATTGAGGGTCCCGGGATTAGCCTCCAGGGTGACCTCTTCCATCGAGAGGATGGGAACGAAGCGGCAAAGTGACTCCATGAAATGAAGAAAAGAGGACTGTGAGAGCAAAGAGGGAGTTCCACCGCCTATGTAGAGGGTCCGTGGTGGTAATTCTAACTTCTTCCCTGAGAAGTACTGTTCCATCTCCTTCTCCAGGGATTCCATGTAGGCAGATTCAGTCTCTTCCTCGTAGGGGATAGAAATAAAGTCACAATATGAGCATTTCCTCAAGCAAAAGGGTATATGGATATAGATTCCTGCCATATCATGACATTATATCCCCCTATGAATATAAGAAAGGGCCGATAATTCATAAATTGAAAAGCTGGATTTACTCACCGGGAAGGAGGATATATGGTGAATATGATAAGACGGACTGTGGAAAGTGGGTTAATCCTTGACAGAACGGGTATGGTATAATAAATTTAATTAGTGAATGCTCATTCATTAATTAAACCAGAAGAGATACATGGAGGATGAACTAATGGGGAGGATAAGGAAAGTCACTGTTCTTGGGGCCGGGGTAATGGGCTCGGCGATTGCTGCGCACCTTGTAAACGGAGGGTACCCCTGCTCACTCCTCGATATTCTCAATGAAGAGGGGGAAAATGAGGGAGGCAGAAATCTATACGCCGAGAAGGGGCTGGCGAATATTCGCAACCACCGTCCCTCCCTCATCTACACGTTACGGGACATGGACCTCATAAAGGTGGGAAATTTTGAAGATGATATGGATGTGGTGGGGGAGTCAGATTGGGTTATTGAAGCGGTGGTGGAGAATCTTGATATAAAACGGGCACTTTACAAGAAGATACATTCCCACTGGAGACCGGGAACCATCATAAGTTCAAACACTTCAGGTATCGCCATTTCTCAGCTCATGGAGGGGTTCCCCGAGGATTTCAGGCGCCACTTTCTGGTGACCCATTTCTTCAACCCCGTCAGGTACATGAAGCTTCTGGAAATCGTTGCGGGGGAAGATACGGATCCTTTGGTCCTTTCGAAGATCTCTTCCTTCGGGGAAGATGCTCTCGGAAAGGGGATCGTCTACTGCAAGGACACTCCCAACTTCATCGGAAACCGGGTGGGTGTTTTCTCCATAATGTATGCCATGCACGCCATGAAGGCCCATGGGCTCACCGTGGAAGAAGTGGACAGGATCCTGGGGCCTGCCACCGGGAGACCCAAGAGCGCTGCCTTTGGGACGGCCGACCTGGTCGGCCTCGATACACTCCTCCACGTTTCCGATAATGTGTACAAGAATCTTCCCGATGATCCTGAGAAGGAATATTTCCTACCCCCTCCTTTCGTATCGGAGATGGTGAAACGGGGGAACCTGGGGAGAAAATCAGGCGCAGGTTTTTACAGGATGGAAAAAAGTGAGAAGGGAAGGAAGAAATACTACCTAGATTATGGGACCATGGAATACGTGGAAGTAAAAAAACCCTCATTCCCCTCCATAGATGGAGCCAAACAGATTGAAAACCCCGGGAAAAGGATCAAGGCCGTGATAGAGGGAGATGACCCCGCAGCGAAGTATGCATGGGATGTCCTGGCAGAGACACTCCTCTATTCCGCGGCGAGAATTCCGGAAATTTCCGATGACCTTGTAAATGTTGACAATGCCATCAAATGGGGATTCAACTGGGCACTTGGTCCCTTTGAAACCTGGGATGCCATAGGGGTTGCCGGGTCCGTCGATAGGATGGAGGCGGAGGGAAGGAACGTCCCGGTAAAGGTGAAGAAATTTCTCGAATCGGGGCATGAGGGGTTTTACGATAAGAGGAATGGGCGAAAGTTTTACTACGACTTCTCGACTGATGAAATGGAGGCTCTTCCCGTTAACGAGAAGATCATCCTCCTCCCCGAGGTGAAGAGCGGGGGAGGCGTTATCCGGGAAAACGCGGGAGCCACTCTCCATAACATGGGAGATGGCGTTCTATGTGTGGAGTTCCACACGAAGATGAACGCAATCGATGGAGATATTGTGGATATGCTCAATTTTGCAAGTGAAGAGGTAAATAAGTATGAATCCATGGTAATTGCAAACCATGGAGAGAATTTCTCTGCCGGAGCCAACCTTCTCCTGCTCCTGATGGAGATACAGGGGGGGAATTTCGAAAAAGTCGAGACCATGGTTGATGAGTTTCAGAAGTGCTGTATGAGGATCAAATATTGTGAAAAGCCGGTGGTAATCGCCCCCGCTGGGCTGGCCCTGGGGGGTGGAGCCGAAATGACCCTTTCCTCTCCAAAAGTTCGGGCAGCAGGGGAGCTCTACTTGGGCCTAGTGGAGGTGGGAGTTGGACTGGTCCCTGCAGGGGGAGGGTGTAAAGAGATGATCCTCAGGGGAATTGGAAATATCCCCCAGGATGTCCAGGCTGACCCGATGCCTTTTTTGCAGAAAGCCTTCGAGACGGTTGCCATGGCGAAAGTGTGCACGAGCGCCCGGGAAGCTTTCGATCAGGGCTTTTTAAGAGATGGGATTGACGGGTTATCGATCAACCGGGATTTCCTGATACATGACGCGAAGAAAACATCCCTTGCCATGGCCATTGAGGGCTACAGGCCTGCAGTGAGGAGGACGAGGGTGAAAGTCCCGGGGAGGAGCGCAATGGCCATATTTGAATATGCCCTCTACACGATGCATGCAGGTGGTTATATTTCGGAATACGATTCCCACATAGGGAAAAAACTTGCACGGATTTTCGCTGGAGGAGATGTCCCCCCGGGGTCTTATGTGGATGAGCAGTACCTGCTCGACCTTGAACGGGAGTCCTTCCTCTCGCTCTGCGGGGAAAAGAAAACTGTGGAAAGAATTCAGCATATGCTCATGAAGAACAGGCCCCTCAGGAACTGATGGCCTCGGAGGTGTGAAATGAAAGAAGTATATATTGCGTCACCCAGGAGAACAGCCGTGGGGAAAGCCCTCCGCGGATCACTGAAGGACACGAGACCGGATGATATGGTGGCATCAGTATTCAAGGTAATACTCTCGGAGAACCCTTCCCTGGACCCGAAGAAGATAGATGATGTCATACTTGGATGTGCCATGCCTGAAGCCGAACAGGGAATGAACGTGGCGAGGATTGCCGCCCTGGAAGCAGGAATCCCATACGAAGTGCCCGGTATGACGGTCAACCGTTTCTGTTCTTCCGGGATTCAGACTGTTGCGCTAGCAGCCGACAGGATACGGTCGGGGTCTGCCAGCCTGATCCTCGCAGGTGGAACGGAGAGTATGTCCATGGTCCCCATGGGAGGGAACAAGATATCCTTCAACCCTGAACTTATCGAGAATTACCCGGAGGTATACATGCCCATGGGCCTCACCGCTGAAGAGGTTGCTAAGAAGTACGCGATTTCGAGGGAGGATCAGGATGAGTTTGCCTTGAGGAGCCATAAGAATGCAGTGAGGGCCATCGATGAGGGAAAATTCAAGGACGAGATTGTCCCACTTCGCGTTTCCCAGTATGATCCCTCGCCTCACAGGGGTGTAGCCGTAAAGGGTGAGATCCTTTTCGATACGGACGAAGGTCCCAGGCGGGATACTTCCCTGGAAGTTCTCTCCAAACTCAAACCTGCATTTGCGGCAGAAGGAACCGTTACCGCGGGGAATTCGTCACAGATGAGCGACGGTGCAGCGGCAATGCTGGTTGCATCAGAAGAGGCAGTGAAGAACCACGGTTTGAATGTGGTGGCCAAGTTTCTCGGATATGACGTTGCGGGTGTCCCCCCTGAGATCATGGGGATCGGTCCGGTCAAGGCAATACCGAAAGTACTCAGCAGGTTGGGTTTTACAAAGGAAGATATAGGCCTTATCGAGTTGAATGAAGCCTTTGCAGCCCAGTCCCTGGCAGTAACTAGGGAGTTGGGCCTCGATATAGAGAGGATCAACGTTAATGGAGGAGCCATAGCCCTTGGCCACCCCTTAGGCTGTACGGGTGCGAAGCTCACTGCGACGCTCCTCTTCGAAATGCGGAAGAGGAACCTCGATCTTGGGATAGTCACCATGTGTATAGGCGGAGGGATGGGGGCAGCGGGTGTCTTCCAACTTGTCTGACGAGTAACTGCCTATTCCTAATTCCGAGTTCCTGATTCCTAGGAAAATCGAACAATATGGTTGTTCAAAGTTCAAGGATCAAAGTTCAAAGGAGAAGCGTATAAGCACGAAATACGAAA
>CAYSOQ010000028.1:0-10661 GCA_964432685.1 uncultured bacterium | reverse complement strand
CCCATTCCTGTCCCTCCCTCTTTCGTAGTGAAGAAGGGATCAAAGATCTTCTTCCTGGATTCATCGCTCACCCCGTTCCCATCATCCGACACGGTAATGGAACTTAACCCATTCCCCCCATTTTCCCCTATATCGATTACCACGTCCACCCTTCCCCCGTCATCTACAGCCTGATAGGCATTCAGGAGCAGGTTCCACATCACCTGCTTCAGTTTCTCCGCATCTCCAACCACTTTCGAGTTTTTCCTGACATCGAGATCGACAGAAACGTCCTTCTCATTCCCTTCCGATACGCCGAGTGCATTGATCACTTCCCTGCAGAGACCCTCGAGGTCCACATCACTGTACCCTCTCACATCCGGCCTTGCAAATGTGAGAAAATCCTTTATGAGATTATTGAGCCTCCTGCTTTCCTTTCCGATGATTTCCAGAAGTGTGAGTTCCTCATCCTCCTTCCCCTTCGAGTCCAACAGGATCTGTGCAGACCCCGCTATAGACGCGAGGGGATTCCTGATCTCGTGTGCGAGCCCTGCAGCCAGTTCGCCCAGCATGCCCATTCTGTCCGCCAGTTTGATGCGCTCTTCCATCTCCTTCACATTCGTCAAATCCTGAAAGATGAGAATGTTTCCCTGTTCTCTCCCCTCTCCGTCCCTCAAGGTGGACATGGAGAAACCAAGGAAGATAAGCTTCCCATCCCTGCGCTTGAACATATGCTCCATCCTCTTATGCCGGCTTTCCCCCTGCTCCTCCTCTGTGAAAAAGCCCGGGATCACATCTACAGCCGGTTTCCTGAGGACGTCACTCAAGGAGAGACCGAGAATATTGAGGGCTGTCCGGTTCACGAAGCTTACGACACCTCCCCAATCGACGGTGAGGATCCCGCTCTCTATGTTTTCTATGATATTTCGGTTGAAGTCTTCGAGTAATTTTATGTCGGTTTCCCTTCGCTCAACCTGGATCCGGCTCTTCTTGAGCTCGTTTCCTAGGATTCCCGCGAGGATTCCACTCAACATGAACCCGAAGTCATGGGCCATTATGTGTATGAGTAAATCCTGGAACGATATGGTGCGGGTATACCCGCTGAAAGGAAGTGAGAGGGCGCCCCGATATTGGAGGTAGATAAGTGTAGAATAAAAGAGGGATGCAACCACACCTGCTACGATACCCCCGGTCATGTAGAGTTCCAGGCTGCCAAGTATCATGACGATCACATAGAGAAAAGTGAAGAAACTGTCATACATACCCGTCGCATACACGAGGAGAGAAACAAATCCCGCATCCGCGGCAATCTGAAGGAAACTCGCCACGGCCATTGCCTTCTCCCCTGTAACGAAGAGCCTTCCCAGGATCACAACCAGGTATAAGGCCACTCCGTAATAGAGGTATTTCAGGACCGCTATGAGTTCAGAAGAGGACGCTCCGAAGAAGATGAATACTGTAGAGATAAGAAGTGCGAAAACAATGATCAGCCGGATGAGAATAAAGGTCCTGCGTGGTTCTTCTCTCCTGATTGAACTCGTGTCCCCGGATCGGGGTTCCACTTTTTCCAAATGTATCAGCCTCCCACAACACCGGCCAGCTTGAATATGGGCAGGTACATGGCAACGACGAGGCCGCCGATGGTAACACCGAGGAAAATCATCAGCATCGGTTCGAGAAGTGAGGTGAGCGAAGCAATGGCCGCATCAACTTCATCCTCATAAAAATCCGCAATCTTAGACAGCATCTGGTCAAGTGCCCCTGTCGCCTCTCCTACTGCGATCATCTGCGTCACCATTGGGGGAAACACTTTTTCCTCTTCCATGGGCTGTGCAATCGTTTTCCCCGCAGAGATGCTCTCACGGGCATTGAATATGGCAGACTCCACAACCTTGTTCCCCGCTGACCTTGCAACAATATTCATGCCTTCCAGGATCGGAACACCTGAGGAAACCATGGTCGAGAGAGTCCTCGCAAACCTCGCCACAGAAATCTTCAGGATTATACTCCCACAAATTGGGGCCTTGAGGAGAAACTTGTCGATTACCATGCGACCTCTTTCCTTTTTGTAGGTAAATCGGATCAAAAAGACGAGCAGGATCGCCCCAGCGATAAAGAGATAAAAATATTGACGTGTAAAGGCGGAGAAACTCATTACCATCTGGGTCATTACTGGCAGGGCCTGTCCAAAATCTGCAAACATCTTTGAAAAGATTGGGATCACGTATACGAGGAGAACTACGGTAACAACAACAGCCACCGTGACGATCGTGGAAGGATAGACCATTGCACTCTTGATCTGTTTTCTCAATTTTATCGCCTTCTCGAGATAGTTGGCAAGTCGTGAGAGTATCGTGTCGAGGATACCTCCCACTTCGCCTGCCTCAACGAGGTTCACGAATAGATCGTCGAACTGTTTCGGGTGCTTCCTCAAAGCATCTGCGAAAGTGGATCCGCTCTCTACATCGCTTTTTACCTTTTCGATGACCTTCTTGAAGGTCTTGTTATCCTGCTGGGACTGGAGAATGTCGAGGCATTGAACGAGTGGAAGGCCAGCATCTATCATAGTTGCGAACTGCCGGGTAAATATGGCGATTTCCTTGAGGCCAACTCTTCTCTCGAGTCCCGGGATCTTGAGCTCCAGTTTCCCCTTTGGTTGGATCTTTATGGGATAAACCTGCTGCCTTCGCAGCTGGGCCATGACAAAGGCCTCATTGGGAGCTTCCATCTCCCCCTGAATCGTGGCTCCAACCTTCGACTTTCCTTCCCACATAAACTTGGGCATAACATCCCCCGTAAACCTTTATTTTCCAGCCGCCTGCTGCGCCTGGAGCATCTGCCTGAACTCGTCCACCTCGGGCGACCTTCCTAAAGCTTCGTCCAGAGTAATCTCCCTCTTGAGGTAAAGGGAAATGAGGGACTGGTTCATTGTCTGCATTCCGTGCTTTGACTGACCGATCTGCATCTGGCTGTAGATCTGGTGAACTTTCTCTTCCCTGACCAAATTCCTCACCGCCGCGTTGGGGACGAGAACCTCAACTGAGAGAGTCCGCCCTATTCCCGAGGCGCGGGGAATCAGTAGCTGGGATACGATCCCCTGGAGGACAAAGGAGAGCTGGGCCCTCACCTGAGGCTGCTGGTAGGGGGGAAACACGTCGAGTACTCTGTTGATACTCTGAACCGCACTATTCGTATGGAGAGTCGCAAATACCAGGTGTCCCGTTTCGGCTACAGTGAGGGCAGCTTCTATGGTCTCCAGGTCCCTCATTTCCCCTACGAGGACCACATCAGGGTCCTGCCTCAAAATATATTTCATCGCTTTCTTGATGCTGAATGTGTCGCTTCCCACTTCCCTCTGGTTGATCAAGCACTGTTTGTGGGGATGGAGGTATTCTATGGGGTCCTCAATGGTAATGATATGCTCCTGGCGTTCAGTGTTGATCTTATCGATCATGGCAGCGAGGGTGGTTGATTTCCCCGATCCAGTCGGCCCGGTAACGAGGACGAGGCCTCTTGGTTTCTTGCAAAGTTCCTTGATCACAGCTGGGAGCCCCAGTTCTTCAAAGGAGGGGACCCGGAAGGGGATCGTACGGAAGGCGCCTGCCACGGCACCTCTCTGATAGAAAATATTCGCCCTGAACCGTGAGAGCCCTTTCACGCCGAAAGAGAGATCGAGCTCATGATCTTCTTCGAAGTGCTGTTTTTGAGCCTCCGTGAGGATGCTGTAACAGAGTTTTTTCGTGTCCTGGGGTGACAGAGTATCTAGAGGAAGGGGAAGAAGCCTCCCGTCAACGCGGATGGTAGGTGCCAGACCCGTAGTGACGTGAAGGTCTGATGCGTTTTTCTCGAGCATGTCGCTCAGCAGTTCGTGCATGTTGGCCATTTGAAAACCTCCTGTTTAATCAATAGCAGTAACCCTGAGTACTTCCTCCAGTGTAGTAATTCCTTCGTTCACCTTCGAGAGGCCTGACTGCCTCAGAGTCCTCATCCCCAAACGGGAACTCTCCCTTTTCAGTTCCATGGATGACGCACCCCTCAATATGAGCTCCTTGATCTCGTCATTCACAGGCATCACTTCGTACAGGGCCAATCTTCCCCGGTACCCTATGCTGTTGCACTGGTCACAACCCTCACCCTTGTACAATTTGAATCCCTTCACTTTCTCCCCGGCTACCCCTGCATCGAGAAGTGCCTTCTCGTTCACCTGTACCTCCACTCGGCAGTTTTCACAGATCTTTCTCACCAACCGCTGGGCAAGGATGAGATTTAATGAAGACGATACCAGGAAGGGCTCGACTCCCATGTTCATAAGCCTGCTCACAGTGCTGGGAGCATCGTTCGTATGGAGGGTAGAAAGGACGAGGTGCCCCGTGAGTGCCGCCTTGATGCCGATCTCTGCCGTCTCATAATCACGTATCTCCCCAACCATGATGATATCCGGGTCCTGTCGCAGGAAGGAACGGAGGGATGCGGCAAAGGTGAGGCCGATATTCTCCTTCATCTGGACCTGGTTTATACCCGCGAAGCTGTACTCCACTGGATCTTCAACGGTAGATATATTGTCGGTAGACTTATTCAGATCAGCCAGTGCAGAGTAAAGGGTCGTGGTTTTACCTGATCCGGTGGGACCAGTGACGAGAACCATCCCGTAAGGCCTGTTAATGGCGTCCTTGAAATCTTCGAACTGTTTTTCCTCGAAACCGAGTTTGGTCATATCTATTTCCAACCCCGATTTGTCGAGGAGTCTCAGGACGATCTTCTCTCCGTAAAGGGTGGGAAGAACGGAGACCCGGTAATCCATCTCGCGCTTCTTTCCAAGCTTCAGCTTGATCCTCCCGTCCTGGGGAAGCCTCCGCTCGGCAATATCGAGGCTCGCGAGAATCTTCACCCTGGACGATATGGCGTTCCTCAACTTGATAGGAGGTTTCAACACTTCATACAGGACCCCGTCAACCCTGTACCGAACCCTGAAATCACGCTCATATGGCTCAATATGAATATCGCTTGCCCTCTTTTTCACTGCATCGGTGAGTATGAAGTTCACGAGTTTCACAACAGGAGCCTCTTCCACCGTCTTCTCTATTTCGTGAATATCTATATCATCTTCTTCCTGGACGAACTCGAAATCCTCATCGAAGTCGGTGATGATATCTTCGAACTCGGAAGATTGCTCCAGATACTTGTTCACCAGTTCTATAATTGATCTCTCCGATGCAAGAACGAGCTCAACGGTGTAACCCGTTTTAAAGGCAATGGCGTCCACAATGGCCATGTTCGTGGGATCCGCCACCGCAACGATCAACTTCGAGTTGATCCTGTTAATGGGAAAAGCAAGGTTCTTTTGCATGAGGTCTTCAGGCAGGAGTTTCACAAGGTCCGGGTTGATGTCATACTTCTCGAGGTCAACCACAGGAATGTTGAACTGCCTTCCCAGGAAAGAGAGGAGTTCATCCTCTGTGATGAACTCAGACCTCACGAGGACAGCCCCGATCCTCTCCTTTGTCTTCTTCTGCTCTTCGAGTGCCTTTTTCAGCTGCTCCTGAGTGATCAGGTTGGCCTTGAGGAGCATTTCTCCCATTTTAAGACTGAATACTGACAAGTATCACCTTTAATTAACACATAATTTATGCATAATTTTCATATAATTTTATATAACTGTCAAGAAATTTGTAATGAGTTATGGGATTCTGTTTTTCAGGCATGAACGGGCGATCTCCTTCACGAGATGGTACTCGGGAAGTATCCCCGTAAAGTGCTGAAATGCAAATGCAGCCTGAGCCGCAAGCATGGGAAGGCCTGATACGCATTGAATTCCCCTTCTTCTACCCTCCTTTACCAGAAATGTGGTTTCATCCTTGTATACTATATCGACAAGAATGGCACCTTTCTTAACCCGGGAAAAAGGGAAATCGTTAAATTCTTCAATCAGGCCTAGTGAGGTGGCGTTCACCACCAGGTTCGAACTTTCCAGGGCTCCCTCATGATCCAGGCTCCCCGGAGAAATTGCGCGAATTTTTGCCGTTTCAAAAGCCTTTTCCATCTCATCGGCGAGAGCCCGGGCTCTGCCGTTTGTCCTGTTGAAAAGGAAAACCTCCTTTACACCTGTCTGGAGGAGCCCATAAAGAATACCCCTGGCCGCTCCCCCAGCCCCGAAGAGAGCGACAGGTTCTGGAATGGGAGCACCCGTCTCCGCCTCTAAAGAGGCGTTGAATCCGAAACAATCGGTATTGTTTCCCCGCAACTTTCCATCATCTTCCACTGTGACGGTGTTGATGGCTCCTGTATAACGCACTTCCTCGCCCAGGATATTCATGAAAGAGAGGCATGCAACCTTGTGGGGAACGGTTACATTCCCTCCCCTGAAGCTGTTGCCCAGATCTTTGAAGAATGCGCCGAGTTGTTCCTTAGTGATCGACACTGGAACGTAGCACCCCTCCAGGCTGTAGTGGGCGAAAAGTGTGTTGTGAATACAGGGACTGATAGAATGGGATACAGGGTCCCCTATGATAAAAAACAGGTTTTCCATGAAGAATCCGGGGTTATGACTCGAGTTCCAGGTTCCAGTAGGTAAAATCTACGATATTCAGAAAAGGGACCCATTCCCTGTAGATCGTGGTTTTGAAGGAAACAGAAAATTCGGGGCTCCAACGGGGCTTCACAGGTTTTTTCAGAAGGGACATCCCCGCATTAAATGGGATCC
Organism: uncultured bacterium; assembly: GCA_964432685.1. Classification (GTDB taxonomy): domain Bacteria; phylum Desulfobacterota; class Deferrimicrobia; order J040; family J040; genus CAYSOQ01. The sequence continues at coordinate 3,982 of CAYSOQ010000028.1, read as the reverse complement.
TCCCCCCCTTTTTCTTATTGCATTTAAGACAGGAGCAGACCACGTTCTCCCATGTAGTCTCCCCCCCCCGTGAGAGGGGAACAACATGGTCCAAACTCAGATCACCTCGATCGAAGTTCTTTCCACAGTACTGGCACCTGTTCCTGTCGCGTGTGAATATATTGTACCTGTTGAAGCGAACGCCCCACCGGGGAAACCTGTCGAAGGTTAGGATGACGATAACCCGTGGAACCTTGATAAGTCTGTCGACGGTGCCTACAACCTCGTCAGTTCCTGTGGGGGAGAGCTCACTCCAGCTCCTGAAATCGAATAGGCGGTACTGTGAGTCCACCACCTTGGCGATCCCGTTGTACAGGTGGCAATAGGCCTTCCTGACAGTGATCACATGGAGTGGATAAAAAGCCCTGTTGAGCACTAGAACCGATGAATTGATCATTACCCCCCCCGGCCAGGTCAATTCATTCCTATTATAATAAGTTACCCGCCTTAATCAACTGTTCCCTCGATTACTGCCTTTGCCTGTGACAGCAATATATCCTCCTCTTCCGCAAAGATCGTCCTGAAATCAATGAGAAACCTGTCCCCGCTTATCCTTCCGATGACGGGAACCTGGCAATCCCTGAACTTTCTCCCGATCTTAGCTGGGGACATGCCGGAAGAGGTGAGGGCTATACACCATGTATCCAGCGCCACACCAGGTAAGGCACCCCCTCCGCACTCCCCCCGTTCCTTCACGAGATGGGCTGTAAAGTGTTCCCCTCCGAGACGCAAGAGTTTCCTCATTACCCGCCCTGCCCTCCTCTTGATCTCCTTTTCCTTTGACAGGAGCATAGAGAGTACAGGGATGGACTCTTTCGCCACATCCTCGTCGAGGTAAAGGGCCAAAACAGCGTTAAGAGCCGCAAGGTTAAGCTTGTCAATTCGAAGGGCCCTCGAGAGAGGGTGAGTTTTTAGTTCCTCGATATATTCTGATTTCCCAACGATGATCCCGGCCTGGGGGCCCCCAAGGAGTTTATCCCCGCTGAAGGTGACTAGATGAGCCCCATCCCTTAAGGCCGACCTTACCCCTCTCTCGTGAGAGAACCCATAGGAAGACATGTCCAGTATAGACCCCGACCCCATATCGTACATGAGGGGAAGCCCGTGTGCCTCTGCAAGTGCGGATAGTTCTTTCATGGAAGGCTCCTCCACAAATCCTTCCATGTAGAAATTGGACCTGTGTACCTTGAGGAGGAGGGCTGTATTCTCTGTTAGGGCATTCCGGTAATCTTCCGGCCGCGTCTTGTTCGTCGTCCCCACTTCCACCAGGTGGGCACCGCTTTGAGCCATGATTTCGGGTATCCTGAAAGAACCGCCTATCTCCACGAGTTCCCCCCTCGAGACGATGGTCTGCTTTCCCCTGGAAAAGGCAGTGAGCACAAGTAGCACTGCCGCCGCGTTGTTGTTGACAACAAACCCTTCATCACAACCGCAAATCTCCCTCAGGAGATCCTCGCATTCCCCCGTTCTGCGGCCTCTGACCCCCCCGGGAATGTCATACTCGAGAGCACTATAGCGGTAGGCCACTTCCCGAATCCTCTCCACCGCTTCTTCCGGCAGTGGGGCCCTTCCAAGATTCGTATGGACGATAATTCCCGTACCATTGATCACCCTTCTGGGGGAAGGATTCTCAAGGGACAACATTGCCTCTGTTAAACGATTCAGGATCAACTCCGTAAGGGCTTCCCTCCCTCTTTGCAGATCCCCTGCCTCAATATCCTTTCTGACCGAAGAAACAGCTTCCCTTAGGCGCCTTAAGACCGCCTCTTTCCCAAAACTCTCCAGGAATTTGATTATTCTCGGATTGTTGAGTAGATCCGTAATAGAAGGCAGGTTTTTAAGATCTTCCTTCGAAGGCAATAACTGCTACTCCCCTTTTGCTTCATCCCTGTCGAACTCTTTCAGCAGGACGCTCATACCGTACAGGGCGTTGTCCCTGACGAGTTTCTCCACGAGGTTAGAATCGCGCTTCCTGAAGGCCTCGATGATATCGTTGTGCTGAGCAATGGAACCCTCTATCTTTCCGGGAACCGATAAGCTCATGCGGAACCTCTGGAACTGTTTAACCAGCCCCTGCACGATGGAGTAAAGTTTATCATTTCCACAGAGGCGGACGAACACATCGTGGAACTCGTTATGGATCTTATAGGCCTTCCTCAAATCACCCTTTTTCGATTTCTTATCCAGTTCCACGTTCAGATTTTCCATGTGGGCGATCTCTTTGTCAGTGATCTTCGATACAGATTTCCTCGCTGCAACTCCCTCGAGTATCCCCTTCAGTTCGTAAAAGTCCTCTACATCCTTTCTGCTAAACTTTGTAACTACTGCGCCCTTCCTGGGAACCATTGTAATGAACCCTTCCGATTCTAGCTGCCGAAGCGCTTCCCTGATCGGGGTCCTGCTGATTCCGAAGCGGTCTGCAAGTTCCGGTTCGGATATCTTCGTTTCAGGGCGAAGCACACCGTTTATGATGGCATCGCGGATGGTATCAACTATCTTCTCCCTGAGAGTCTGGTGGTTTTCGAGATCGAATTTTAATTTCTTGAACACCTTTTTTTCTCCTCTGGTTAGATTAAATCGTGACTGCTTCGGCAATAAAATTGTTACAAGTATACTGTATACAGAATAATTATCAAGAACAAACAATCATAAGATAGTTCAGAGTTTCGAGTTCAGTGTTCCAAGGAAAAGCAAAACAAAATAAGTTTCAGAAAAAGATGTTTCAAGAAAACCGGTTGAGGTTCTCGCCGGGCGTAGGACATAGGACGTTGGACAACCATTCAATACAGTTCAGAGTTCCGGGATCAGAGTTCAGAGACAACACGAAACGCGAAATCCGAAACAAATACGAATGACCAAAATTCAAAACAGGCCCACATGAAACTTTCAGAGTTGTTTTGAACATTTGAATTTAGAATTTCGGATTTGTTTAGAGTTTCATGCTTAGAATTTCGTGCTTATCCTATGTTCCTTTGAACTATTATTGGTTTTCCTCGGAATTCAGAATTCTGAATTCGGAATTGTCATCAGACCATTAAACAGTTCCCAGTTCCCAGGTCCCAGTTCCCAGAACAAAAAACTATGGTAAGATTTATCGCCCAGATTTGTGAAGAGAACCCATGACGATGAAATTACACATAAATATTTCTTTCGAGGAATTTCATGCGGAGGGGAGCCTGGAATTCCTGGCCAGCGAGGGGCTAAAGCCGGAATTATATTTATCTGGGCCCGAGTTGGAAACCCTTTCCATGGAGGATATATCCCGTATGAGGGAGAGGCTTGATTCCTTTGGACTTTTTCCCATAACCCTTCACGCCCCATTCCATGATTTGAATCCCGGCGCAACAGACGGAGACATCCGGGACCTATCGCTCAGGAAGATCTCGAAAGCCGTCTCTCTCGGCTCCCAGATGCCTGTCCTGGGGATTGTCGTCCACAGCGGGTACAATGACTGGTACTACGACTTTGATGTATCGAAGTGGCTTTCGGTAGCCGTCCCCTCTTTCAGTTCCCTTGCAGAGGAAGCCGCGAAGGTGGACACCAAAATATTCGTGGAGAACATTTTCGAGAGGAACCCGGATAATTTGCTCGAACTGAAGAGAAGGGTGGGGCATGAAGGACTTCTATTCTGTTTTGACCCCGGGCACGGGAACCTCTTCTCGGACCTGCCCCTTGTTTCATGGTACCAATCACTCTCCCCCTACCTGGGAGAGATCCACCTCCATGACAATTGCGGAAAAAGGGACGATCACCTCCCGCTTCTCGAGGGGTGTATCAACTTTCAGGGAATTATCGGGGAAATATTCGAGGGAGAGGGCGACCCGGTATTCACACTGGAACCCCACACTTATGAACACGCTGTGAGAACATTGGAAAATTTCAGGAAGATTTGCCGGGAGATTTCCGCGGGGACTTCGAAAGGTACTTCTTGAGACAGGCCCTC
>CAYSOQ010000027.1:0-10663 GCA_964432685.1 uncultured bacterium | reverse complement strand
AATGGATACGAGATCGTCGTGTACAAGAGAGAACAGCTTTAGAGAAGTTTTTTTGCTACTCACCCGGAAGATTATTGTATTGATAGAGAAAGTAGGGAAGGAGGCTGAACACCAGCCTCCTTCAATGGTCATCTCGAAGAGACAATTAAAATATGGGTTTCATTCTCGGAAGGGTTCCTCCACCTGTGAGGGAGGGTGCTTCGAAAGTATAGACTCTCCTTCTCACCGAGTATCAAGATCTTACCATCCAGATCGATTTCCAATGTCCCTTGCAGGACGAAGAAGAAATCTTCCCCTCCATGATTTACGTAATCCTTCCCGCTCGTAGCTCCCGGGTGAAGGACACTGATCATGGGGTGGAACTTCTGGTTGGGGAGCCCGCTAGCGAGACTCTGGAACTCCACTTCTTTGATCTCTGTCGCAATGGTTTCCCTGGTCCCTTCTTTTGTATATATATACTCTTTTTCCTCTTCGCCAAGGAGTGAGCTGAGGGACTCACCAAGAGCCCTGGAAATGCTCACCAGGGTTGAAACAGTGGGAGAGGAAACATTTCTCTCAATGGCGCTGATCGCAGTGGCACTCATTCCGCTTTTCGCGGAGAGTTCCTGTAGCGTCAGGCCTTTCCTTTTACGGATGCTCTTGATCCGCCTTCCCACGTCAATGGTTTCTACATTCATGCTGAATTACCTCCTTTAAAAAAATGTTCAATTTCCGTATAGGCTTGGAAAAAAGTTCTACTACCAGTAAAACGCTTGCGACATACTATCAGATTGAGAAAAATAACAAAACTGTTTTTAGCATTATATTATATTTAATTTTAACATGATAAAGATGAGCATTGGGAAAACATGGTTTCTCACTTATTTCTTGATTGGAGGAAAGAAATGTTGAAATAAATTGTAATTCAGGTTTACAATCCTTTAATTATTAACGAGCCTGGAGGAAATTGAAATGTCTGAAAATATTTCGCCCAGTGAAAGTTACAGTTTCGTCGTAAGAGTGGAAATTGAGAACAAAGTGGGAATGCTCGGAAAGGTCACCACCCTGATAGGTGATAAAGGAGGGGATATAGGGGCTGTGGACCTGTCCGGGTTTGGAAGGGGGAGTGTAATCAGGGATATCACGGTAAAGGCGAGAGGTGTCAACCATGCCCACCAGATCATTAATGAAGTAAATGCAGTTGACGGTGTCAAGATCGTAAATGTGTCGGATATGACCTTCCTCATCCACCTTGGTGGAAAAATAGAAATCAAGAACAAAACTCCTCTTAAAACCAGGGGTGACCTTTCAATGGCCTATACACCGGGAGTTGCCAGGGTCTGCACGGCCATTGCGAAGGACAAGAAGAAGGTCCACACGCTGACGATCAAGCGGAATTCTGTTGCAGTGGTAACAGACGGGACCGCGGTTCTAGGACTGGGAGATATCGGCCCCGAAGCCGCCCTTCCCGTGATGGAAGGAAAGGTGATGTTATTTAAGGAATTCGCGAATATCGATGCATGGCCAATCTGCCTCTCCACCACGGATGTGGACGAGATCGTAGAGACGGTTAAGCGGATGGCACCCGGCTTTGGAGGGATAAACCTCGAGGATATCGCGTCACCTCGCTGTTTCGAAGTGGAGGAACGCCTAAAAGAGGAACTCCAGATCCCCGTGTTCCACGATGACCAGCACGGGACTGCTATTGTTGTCCTTGCCGCCCTTATCAACGCGATCAAGATCGTTAAGAAGAAGATGAGCAGCATGAAAGTCATCGTCGCCGGAGTAGGCGCGGCGGGTGTTGCAGTCTCCCGGATGTTGATGAACGCTGGTGTCAAGAATATCATCGGGGTTGACAGGATAGGTTCCATTTACAATGGACGTAAGGACCACATGAATTTTATGAAGGAGTGGTATGCAGAACATACTAACCCTAAGAAGTTGAAAGGAAAAATAAGTGATGTCATTGAGGGAGCTGATGTGTTTATCGGACTCTCAGGGCCAGGACTCATCACTCCTGATGACTTGAAGAAAATGGCAAAGGACGCCATCGTCTTCGCCATGGCAAATCCGGATCCTGAGATCATGCCGGAAGAAGCTGCTCCCCACGTGCGGATCATGGCGACTGGCCGCTCTGATTATCCAAACCAGATCAACAATGTTTTGTGTTTTCCCGGGATTTTCAGAGGTGCCCTCGATGCCAGAGCATCAACGATAAACGAGGAGATGAAGATCGCGGCTGCCTACGCTATCGCCTCCTGTGTTTCCGACTCAGAACTTTACGAGGATTACATCATTCCCAGTGTCTTCAACAAGAAGGTCGTGAGTGCAGTTGCAAAGGAAGTATCGAAAGCGGCCCACAGGACGAAGGTTGCAAGGAGGACATCCAGGACCTACATGGAAATTCACATCGACTAAGGAGCCTGCTGAAATGAACCTTTCCATTTTCAGGGAATACGATATCAGAGGAGTTGTAGGGAAGGATCTGGACAGGGATGGGGTCATCGGGATTGCAAAAGGCTTTGCATCCTACGCTGCTTTAAGAGGGGTAAAAAGAATCACCCTCGCCAGGGATGTGCGCATCTCCTCGGACGATTTCCGAGATGCCGCAGTTGAAGGTTTTCTGGACTCCGGCCTCCATGTGACGGATGTGGGAATAGTTCCCACACCTCTCCTCTATTTCTCCATTCTGGAACTTGGGATGGATGGGGGGGTGATGATCACCGGAAGCCATAACCCTCCTGAATATAACGGGTTCAAGTTGTGTGTGGGGGGATCTGCAATTTACGGGGAAATGATCAGGGAACTTGCTTCCATTGTGGATAAGAAAGATTTCGTGAAAGGAAAGGGGAGTTACACAGAGGCCGACATCATCTCTCCCTACGGGGAGAAGATAAAATCTCTCATCCGTATAGATGGAGAGGTTACAGCAGTACTGGATTGTGGAAACGGAACGGCAGGCCTGGTTGCTCCATCTCTCTTCAAGGAAATGGGGGTAAATGTCATTCCTCTTTTCGAGGAACCTGATGGAAATTTTCCAAACCATTTTCCTGACCCCACAGTTCCGGGAAATCTGGTACACCTAATCGAGAAAGTGAGGGAGACTGGTGCGGACCTGGGGATAGGCTATGACGGTGATGCAGACAGGATTGGTGTCGTAGATGATAGGGGAGAGATCATCTATGGTGATTATCTTCTCATCCTATTCGCAAGGGAACTTCTCCGCCGGAAGCCCGGGGCTACAATAATTTCAGAGGTAAAGGCATCCCAGAACCTATACGAGGATATCAGGAAGAGAGGGGGAAACGGAATCATGTACAGGACAGGCCACTCCCTGATAAAAAAGAAGATGAAGGAGGTGGATGCAGAACTCGCGGGGGAAATGAGCGGCCATATATTTTTCAAAGACAGGTACTTTGGATTCGACGATGCTATTTATGCATCCCTCAGACTTTTCGAGATATTGTCAATGGAGAAGGCCCCCCTGTCCACTCTCTTATCCGATCTCCCTCCTCTCGTGTCAACCCCTGAGATACGCGTGGATTGTCCTGATGAGGTGAAGTTTTCCCTGGTGGAGGAAGTGAAAGAATCACTCTCAGAGATTGCGAATAGCGTAATGACCATCGATGGTGTCAGGGCAAGTTTCGACGGGGGCTGGGGACTGGTCAGGGCTTCCAACACACAACCTGTCCTGGTCCTTCGGTTTGAAGGGAGGGATGGGGAGAGTCTTTCAAGGATACGGAAGATTGTTGAAGAGTGTGTGCAGGATCACCTGAAACGGTATGTGTCCGGGGCCTGATATTTTTGATTAATCACAAACTTATAGAAGGGCTAATTCTCGGCCTCATCCAGGGGCTTACGGAGTTCCTCCCCATCTCTAGTTCAGGTCACCTCGTCATCGCCCAGCGCATCTTCGGGATCTCTCAGCCAGAACTGTTCTTTGACACTTCCCTCCACGTAGCGACGATGGTGGCTACAATAATCTTTTTCCGTCGGGATATAATCGAAATTGCCCGGTCAATTCCCCGGAGGGACTCGAAAGGGCGGAGATACTTTGGGTATATCCTTCTTTCACTTGTCCCCACAGGACTCATTGGCCTCCTGATAGAGCAGAAGTTTTCCCATGTATACGCATCACTCACGTTCGTGCGGGTCGCCCTATTGATTACTGCGGTTATCTTGATAGTCCCCCACTATTTCTGGTTTGGGGAAAATGGCGGAGTAAGTTTTCCCAGGGCGTTTCTCGTGGGGGTTGTTCAGGGAATCGCGGTGTTGCCAGGTCTTTCACGTTCCGGGACAACCATAATGGCTGCTGTCATCTCCGGGGTAAATTATCAGGAAGCCTTTCGATTCTCCTTCCTAATCTCTATACCTGCCATTTCAGGAGCGACTTTACTCCAGGTGAGCAGAGGAGCCGTCCATTCGACCTATACAGTCTCCGCCCTTTTCGCGGGGTGTGGGGCCGCATTTCTGTCCGGATACTTCTCCCTGTTTCTTTTAAAGGAAATGGTGAAGAAAAACAGATTGCACCTCTTCGGCTACTACCTTGTCGCTCTTGTGCTCCTATCGCTGGTTGTAATCCGCTAGTTAACAAAAAGGTGTCGGGTCAATATTTCTTCTCTTCTCCAGGTGAGAGAACGTGAATTTTCACCTTCGGCGCAATCTTCGATGCATGTTCCAGGAAAAGGTCCGCGCTCTGGTCGAGGATAGGAAATGTTCCAAAATGCATGGGGATTGCAAACCTGGGGTTGATCAGAGAAAGTGCCTTTGCCGCCTGGAGGCCGTCCATCGTGAAAACAGACCCGATGGGAAGTATGGCGAGATCAACATCGTAAAGTTCCCCGATGAGGGACATTTCCGAAAAGATTCCCGTATCTCCCGCATGGTATATGGTGAAGCCGTTTTCAAGGCGGATCACGTATCCTACTGGTGACCCGAGAGTGCTCGAGTGATGGGCCTGAACCATTGTGATGGAGAGTCCATCGAAGCTGACGGTTCCTCCGATGTTCATCCCGTTACCCCCGTGAAGGATCTGTGATTCAGGGAGGCCCTTCTGCTGTAGATCGACAGTGATTTCAAAAATTCCGATTACAAGGGCTCCCGTCTGCTGGGCGAGGGAAAAGGCATCTCCTGAATGGTCGAAATGGTCGTGAGTTATGAGGAGAAAATCACCATTCTCCAGTGAGGATTTCTCCCCTGCCGCATGGGGATTCCCCTCGAACCAGGGATCGATGAGGATAACCTTCCCACGGGGGGATACGATTTCGAAACCTGAGTGTCCCAGCCACCTGGCAGTTACATTCGACATGGCGCCCTCCTTCACTCTCTCTGTATCTGTATAGGGTTGATTGTATAAAGTGCCTACCTTTACTTCAAGTCTTTATAAGACTATCAAAGAAATACGCAGGGAGGTGTAGAATTTGGAAAAACTGGAGGAAAGTGATACATAAGAAGGTATGGGGATCCCCTCGACTGTTACTGTCAAAACGCCTGTGAGGGTGGATATTGCCGGAGGTACGCTCGATCTTTATCCTATTTACAACATACTGGGCACCTCTTTAACCATCAATTTCGCCGTGGACACCCTGTCAAGGGTTGAAATCCGCGGAAGTCAAAAAAAAGGGATTCGCATAACTACCGGGGATGGGGACTCTCGAGGGTTTTCTGACTCCCTGGCTATCAAGGACAAGGGCAACCTTGCTGTTTTGAAACATGTATTCGATTACTTTCCTGCCATGGGGAAGTTCCACTTATCTTTCGGAACGGGGGCACCATCCGGATCCGGTCTCGGGGCATCCTCATCCCTTATAGTTGCTCTGCTTACGGCCATCGGTATCTATTCAAACCACCATATTCCCATAAAAAAACTTCCCCTTGTGGCTTCCGAAATAGAGTCCTCCCTTATAAAAATGGTTACCGGGCGCCAGGATTACCTCCCCGCAATCGTGGGTGGGCTGAATTTTATCCGTTTTTCTCCCGGGAAGACCCAGCTTGTCAATATAGAGCGAGGGAAAAAGGAATGTCTTTTCCTGGAGGAACACGGGTTTCTCGCGTACACGGGGATAGCCCATGTGAGTGCCCGGGCAAACTGGGATCTGATAAAGAGGTTCCTAGAAGGGGAGAAGAAAAGCAGGGAGGCCTTCGAAGGACTTCTCGAAATCGCCGAAGATGCGGGCGACGCAATTATCGGGAGGAGCCCGGAAAAACTTGGGAAGGCAATGAAAAAGGACTGGAAAGTGAGGAAAGCCCTATCTCCCGGAGTGACTGTCAAGGGTTTTGACCGGTTTATCGGGAGAAAAGATGTCCTGAACCTCATCCATGGGGCCAGGTTGTGCGGGGCCGGGGGAGGGGGGACCTTTTTCGCAATTCTTAAAAACCCGGAAGACAGGGATCTCTTCGAATCGCTGGTGGAAGGAGAAGGGTACCGGGCGCTTCGCTTCTCCGTGGCGGGGGGGATGGAGGTACGAGTTAGTGGGAAAAAAGTCAGAGTCATGTGACGTGGCCATCATCGGGGGAGGCCCGGCGGGTCTCTTCGCGGCACTCGAACTATCCGGCCACATGGACGTGCTTCTCCTCGAGGAAAAATCCAGGACAGGGGGGGCTGGAGCTACCACAGACGGGAAGCTGAATCTCACATCAAAGATCGGGATGGACCTGGATGAGTTGAAGATGAGCGAGGATCATGCCGAGGGGATTATCCGGTACATTGATGAGGTGTTCCTGGAATGTGGCGCCGACCCCACTCTGTACGGGGTGGAAGAAGAGAAGGTCAGGTGGTGGATGGAAAAGGTTTCATGGGTCCAGCGTTCTTATGATGATGGAACTGTTGATATCTCGCTGGTACCTGCAAAACAGAGGCACATGGGTACGGATATGGCCCACCAGGTAATCGGGAGAATGACCGGTTTGTTGGCCCGGAGGGCTGTGCGCTTTCTCCTGGGGGTGAGGGTGGAGGGAATCGAGATGGGTGACCACTTTATTCTGCGTACAAAGGAAAAAGAGATCCACTCCAGGTATGTGATAGCTGCTCCTGGCCGGGAAGGTGCATACTGGTTCAGGGAAGTAGCGGGAACGCTTGGTGCCGAAACTTCCTTCGGGCCTATTGACATAGGGTGTCGTGTAGAAGTTTCTGCCTCTGTGATGGATGATCTGACCTCGGTCATCTATGACCCCAAATTTCATTTCATCACTCCCACACACAAGGATAAGACAAGAACCTTCTGCACGAATCCTCGCGGTCGCGTCAGGCTGGAGAAGAACGGAGAATACTACCTGGTCAACGGGGATGCTCTAAAGAAGAAGAAGACGAAGAACACAAACTTCGCTATTTTGAACACGGTGAATATGACCGAGCCTGTGCAGGATACAAAGTTGATGGGTATGCGTATCGCAGAATTTGCAAATTTCTGGGGGGGTGGAAAGAGCGTGGTAGTCCAGAGGCTCGGTGATCTCCTCTCAGGTTCAAGATCTAAGGTGGAATCTTTCCACGATAATGGCAGGGGGTACCACAAACTGGAACCTTCCCTTCAAGTGGGGAGGCACGTTAATCCCGGGGATATCTCTTTCGCTTACCCGGGAAGGATTGTGGATAACCTCAGGGAAAGCCTCGATCTACTGGGAAAGGTTCTTCCGGGGATTCTGCACCCCTCGACTCTCATATATGTTCCCGAGGTGAAATTCTATGACACCCGCTACCGTACAGATTCCAATCTCCAGACGACAGTTGAAGGGTTATATGTGGCGGGAGATGGAGTGGGAAAATCTCGGGGAATCGTCGGAGCGGCACTGAACGGGATCCTTGCTGCAAGGGGTATCCTCTCTGGGTCTTCCTAACTTCCCTTGGAGAATAGGATCATTAGAATACTCACGAGGATAATGGCCGTGATGGCAATGGAATTAAGAAAAAGTTTTTTCCTCCCCCTTGAATAACCGTAGAACGCGGTGAGGGCGAGTCCCAGGAGTGGAGAAATGATAAGGATGTAAAATCCTCCGCGCAATACGAATTCCCCTGTTTCCACCTTCGTGTGTTGAAGGATGGTACCCGCGAGCATCATTCCAATGGAGAGGTAGAGAGAGATTCTGAAGAGTCTGGAGAGTAATGTTTGGATATTAAGGGCCATGTTACCAGACACCCATCATTAGAAACCTGATCCCGAAATAGAGGAGGAGAAAAGCGAATGCGGTTCGAAGTGCCTTTTCCGGGAAACGAGGCATCACTCTCGTTCCACCCTTGGCCCCGAGAAAGATCCCTGCCACGAGAAGGGAAGCTGCCGAAGGATCAACGTCCCCTCTGATTGCGAATACCAGGGTACCGGTGGCGACGGTGATGCCTATCATGTAGCTGCTAGTTGCGATGGCTTCTTTTATCGGAAAATCGAGCACCTTGTAGAGGATAGGGACCTTTATGATTCCCCCTCCGACTCCCAGGGAACCTGATATGATTCCTGCCAGGAAGGATGCACCATAGGCAAACCGGCTCAAGGGTTCCTCCCTTCTCCTTGCATTTTCCATTTTTCCCACTGTTTTGCCCGGGCCTTTCAAGAGCATTGACAGGGACACGTAGAAAAGTATAAGAGAAAATGCCACCTGGAGGGTATGTTGGTTGACTACACCTGCGAGATATGCCCCTGCTGCCGCACCAGGTACTGTCGCAGCTTCCAGGGCGATCCCTGTCTCAATGTCACATAGGCCCTTCTCGAGATAAGAGGAGGCTGAAGATAGGGATACAGCCAGGACCGCGACAAAGCTTGTTCCAATGGCGATACGGATCGGGAGCCTCATGACGAGAACGAGGAATGGAACGACGATGACCCCCCCACCAATTCCAAGGAGGGCACCCAGGATCCCGGCAAAGAACCCCGTTCCGAGGAGGGCCAGGGCGGTCAATATCAGGCCATGTTCCATGACTCGAGTATGGTGATCCCTTTTTTTCTCAGGGCTTCTTTTATGGGTATTATATTCAGAGTGGCTATGCGTATGTACACGATTCTCTTCCCTTTCTCTGAGTATGGGGTAGTCATGACACTGATCAGGTTCGAGTTGAACTCCTTTATTGTGTTAACTACCTCCGCGAGAGCACCAGGCTCATCATCGACTACTACCTCTATCCTATGGCTGATTTCGTTGACCCCCATAGCCTCCATGAATGCCTTCAATATATCCGATTTGGTGATGATTCCGCAGAGGTTTCCCTCTTCGTCCAGGACTGGGAGCGAGTTGATCCGATAATCATGAATCATGATTACCGCGTCCTCCAGGGTATCACTGATCATTGCTGTCACGGGATCCTTTGTCATCAATTTTTCAACCATCGTACTCTCGAGTAGGGACCTTATTTTCCCCTCCGGTAATTCCTCGAGTAGGATGAGGGGCATTGTGGCCCCCTGGATATCCATCTTGGATATACCCCCCACGAGTTTTTTCCCTTCTGTCACTGGAAGCTGATTGATCTTGTGGTGTTTCATCTTCAATTTTGCTTCCAGGAGCGAGTCGGTAGTCCGGATTGTTACGACCCGTTTCTTCATTCTTCTGTGAACGAACATGTTACCTCCCTTCCGCAGACTGTCAGTTCCTTCAGATGATGAAGAACTGATGCAACCAACGCATCAATTTGATATCCACCTTCCAGTATAGACACAATTTTGCCGTTAGAGTAGCGTTCCGACGCTTCCCTTACAAGCCTCGTCATTTCACCGAACCCTCCTTCCGTTACCGTCATGTCGCTCATAGAATCATCCCCGTGTGCATCGAAACCTGCAGAGATCAGGATGAGATCGGGATTGAATACCTTGATGGTTGGGACGAGTTGTGTTTCAAATGCCTGGATATATTCTTCGTCTCCCGAGCCAGGGAGAAGGGGGACATTCATTGTACTGCCTGCTCCCTTCCCTTTTCCAGTATCCCACCTCCTTCCAGTGCCGGGGAAAAGGTACGTGGGGTGCTCGTGGATGGAAAAGTAGAAGACCGTAGGGTCTTTTTGAAAAATATCCTGGGTTCCGTTCCCATGGTGGACATCCCAGTCGACGATCATCACCCTCCTGCTGCCTCCGTTCCCCCGTGCGTACTTTGCGGCAATTGAAACATTGTTAAAGAGGCAAAAGCCCATACCTCTTTCTTGCTCGGCATGGTGCCCAGGGGGCCTTACGCAGCAAAAGGCTCTGTCATATTCGCCTGAGAGAACGCGTTTCACCCCCTCGACAGCTCCCCCGGCGGAGTGCATGGCGGCAAGGAAAGAGTGAGAATTGATATAAGTATCTTCATAATCGAACCAGGTCTCCCCACCCTCACAACTCTTCTGGAGCCTCTTTACATACCTTAGGGGATGGACTGCAGTGATATCGATTAACTTTGCAGGTTCGGCCTCGAAAAAGTCTATTCTTCCTGTGAGGGTTGATGCGAGAACTTTTTCACCCACCGCTTTGACTCGATCCGGAGATTCCGGGTGGTTGTATGGGGCGACATGCTTTAGACATTCAGGGTGGGAGAGAAAGGCTAACCTCTTCAAGGAAACCTCTTGAGAACAAGTCTTCCCAAGAGTCTATCACAAACCACTATGGGAGGGATATCAACCGGCTTAACCGGCGAAGAAGGTGAGGATATCATCCACACTTTTCCTGGGTGGCATGGAGGGAGTTTTTTCCGGATATCCGAGTGCAATAAATGCGGCGATCTCTTCCGGGGCCTT
>CAYSOQ010000026.1:0-10763 GCA_964432685.1 uncultured bacterium | reverse complement strand
ATCGGCTCCCCCAATTATTGCAGCCCGGTTTGTACCCGGAGGAACGGGTTCCACAATGGTCTCTCCGTGAACAATGACTATTTTTGCCCCGTGGGTTCTGGAGAGGGTAATTATCTCCCCTATGAGGGATGGGGGCACATGGGTAATTTCAACCCCTGGAACGACAGTCAACTCGGTTTTTTCGGAAAGGTCCCTTGATACACGGCATATGTTTTCCAGAACGAAAACCAGATTGGACGTATCCACATGATCGGTCAGAGCCAGAACCCTGTAGCCCACATTCTTTCCCCTGGAAACTATTTCAGATGGTATGAGTTCTCCATCACTGAAGATGGAGTGAATGTGGAGATCTATCATCTCCTTCCTCCTTGTTCTCTAGGTTTTTTCGAAGAATCTCCTTCACTCCATATTTTATTTCATCAGAAGAGATTTCATCAACTTCCCTGAGTATCAATTGACATCCCAGTTTCTCTACCCTCTGGTGAAAGAGGGTTAAGTAATTACTGCCAAGCCCGAAATTGGAGAGTTTTCTGCTCATGATCCCGATCATGGTTCCATTGCCCTTTGCTCTTGCATATTCGGATACTGCCAACAGATCCTCGAGTGAACTGCTCGCCTCATCTTTCAATATAAGAATCGAGCCGAGGGATTCTCTAGATATTGCGTACCAGAGTGGTGATAACTCCCTCCTATACATGAAAGAGAGAAGGGCAATCTTTGAATTTTCACCGACATTCAGGTACCCGAAGACTCCCGTCAACGGAGTATCCTGAATATTCCGAACGGAAAAAAAATATCTATCAAGCTCGAATTCACTGGATACCTTGAGTGCGGATACGATCCTGTCGAGGACGAAATCATCGGGGAGAAAGAAGGTAATCCTCCCCAGGATAGATGAATTATCACTCCCAATGAGAATCCGCCCCCCTCTTGATCTCAACTTTATGATCATATCAGCATCAATAAATTCGAATTTATGTTGTTCTTTCCTTTGAGAACCAACCTTTATGAATCCCCTATCCGAAAGTTTTTTTAGGAGATTATACACGTCGTAGTCCGGAAAGCCGGATGCGTCCACAATATCTTCGACCTTCGTGTAGAATTCAAGGAGCATGATCAACTCCCTTAGAATATGGCTGGAACCTATAGGTAAATCCACGGGTCTTCTCATGAGCTCTACGTGGTCCGAGGGAGATGGCAGATCATCTCTTTCCTTAGCCATTTCGTCGAATCTCCTTATTCCCTCCAGGATTAGATTCGTACTCTCCCTGTCGATGGTCACTCTCGAATCGTAAGAACCCGGGACGAATTGGAAAGATCCTTCCTGGAGGGCCATGAGACGATAGAACCCTTTCTCCCCTATGGCGCTTCCTGAAACAGCTGAAACGATCTTCCCATCCTGAATGTAGATTGTTCCCCTTTTCCCACCGTCATCCACGTGGAGGACCCCATTTTTCCTGTTCATAATGAACATCTGTAGAAGGTCAGGAAGAGAAATCTGTGAGAGCTTCCCAGACACCTCGGTGTCGGCACTAAAGAACTCCCCATCATGTGACCCGTGCCTCAGGATTCTCGAAATCTTCAAGATGAATTCCTTCACGTTGAAAGGCCTTTTTACAAACTCGTCAAAACCCTGGCGAAAGAGTGGGATACTCCTCGATTCTTCGGAGATATATATAACTGGTATATCCTTCGTTCGCGGGTTAGTCCTGATAATCTGGATGAGTTTCGCCGTTGGAATGATATCGAGATCTGTGTCTACGATAAGCAGGTCAGGAACCTTCAGGAGGGCCATCTCCAATGTTTTTGAGCCGTCCGAAACACTAACGACTTCGATCCCCCTGACCCGCAGCTTGGAGGAAATTTCCCTGCTAAGATCGGGGTCCTTTTGTCCCAACAGGACAACATTATTTTCTCCACCCTGTTTCATAAGGTCCCCTGGATCATATACTGTTTCCTGATTTTCTCATAGAGTGTTTCCACCAGGGGGCCGTCACACGTGGTCAAACCAAAGACATTCTCGTTCATTTCCTGGCCAATTAGTGCGAAAGACCCGTTTGATTTAAGATAAAGGATGGTATGCCCCCTCTCGAGGCGTTTATCATCATCGGTAATCACCATGATATTTTCCCCTTCCAGGGCAGGTGCGCTGTGTTTCCCAATGATGTACACCTTCTTTGATTTGACTTCATCCAGGGAAAACATTGAAAGGATCTGTTTTGAGAGTTCAGGCCTCGGTCCCGCAATTACGAGAATTCCCCTCCCTTCCCTCTCCACGGAAATATCCTGGGCAATTACCTCAATTATCCGTATAAGCTCCTGTGATGGGAAAGAAAAGTACCTGTTTCTCCCCTGGTCTGCACGTATTTTCCTCGATTGGAACTTTCCAGCCTCATCGATATTTTTTGGTGATGCTTCGTGTGTTACAAGCAACGAGAAAATATCCCAGAATTTCTTCTCCCACAACCGGTACCTGTAGACTGGGCTCTTCCTGAGAGAATTGAACCTCTCAGTCACACTGATGGAGAGTGAATCAAGGGAATCTCCATCGTGGGGGTATGTAACTGCACGCATGATTATGGAAATTTCGAAAGATACACCCAGATACTCGATCTTTTTAAGCTGGGTGAGTGCATCCTGGATACGTTTAATTGTGATCAATGCGCCAATGTAATCGGTTTCAGGAAGGAGAATGCAGAAATTGTTGGAATCTCGCCGTGAGATTACATCAGAGTCCCTGAGAGTAGCAGAAATGATCTTGAGTATCTCTGTTACACGGTCCCTGAGTGTAACTTCCTTTACACGCGTCATGAGATGGCTGAAATTTTCAAATTCCATGTAAATAATGGAGAGATTCCTGTCGAAGCGGAGCGATTTCGCCGCTTCCTTCTCAAAATAATCCTTAAAGAAGTTCGCCGAGTAGACCTTTGTCTCAGGGTCGATAAGGGTTACGGTTTCAAGCCTGGAGATCCTGTTGATATTGTTGAGTGAAAGGGAAGAGTAGCGGGCTATGAGTTCCACGCTCTTCCTGTCCCCTTCCGAGTAGCTGGAGCCAGAAAGCTTTTTCCCTACCTTGATGAGACCGATGGTGCGATCATCATCTTTCAAGGGAGCATAGAGATATTCCGGTGCATCCCCCTGGTAAGGATATACGAATGATTCTCCGGCAAGCACGTGTTCGTAAAAATCAGTCATTGAAAGTAGAAAAAGGGAACTCTCATAATCGATATTGATAAGTCCCCTGACAGCGGCTATGGTGAACTGGTCGGGCACTTTTATGTCGGCTAACCAGATCACACACGATTCCACCTCCGTCTCGCTCGAAAGAGCGTCAAGAGTAGCCTTCAGGATCTGTTCAAGATCGTAGGAAGAGAGGATATGAAGGCAATGCTGGTAGGATGAGGAGAGTCGAAAGTATTCCAGGCTCTCTTCCATCAACCTGTCTTCAACCCTCCTGGTTTTCTCCCTCGAGCCATCTTCAAGCAAACCATCTACGGCCAATCTCCCGATCTGTTCAATGGATGGGGATTTTCTGGAGAAAAGCACGTGGGGATAACCCTTCGTTTCAGCGAGGATGCGGGATAAGGCGTTCTCGGTTAATGGATTGGCGACGACGGAAATAAGAAGGGGTTCCTCTGGAATTTCCCTTTCACATAAGGATTCAACTGATTGCAGGTAATAAAGGGGGAAGGAAATGTTGTCTACGTTTAGTTCAATTTTTTCATCCGAATTGAGGGAATCGTCTATGACAATGACTGCCTTCCCTTTCCCTTCCATCACCTCTCCACTTCACATCTTGTATTTGGTGTATTCTTCTGGATCGAGAATTTCGAGCAATTTGGTCCAGCGGTCTTTGTCTCCCGTTCCTTCCTTGTCGTCAACACTGAAGGCCTTCTCGATGACAGATTCGTAAACGTAGATGGGTGATTCAGTCCTTAATGCGATGGCGATGGCATCGCTTGGTCTCGAATCCACTTTCAACCGATCTTCACCCGCCTGGAGATAAATTAGCGCGTAGTAGGTGTTATCTTTAAGGCCGTTTATCTCTATACGGAGTACCCTGGCCCCCATCTCCTCGATCACGTTTTTTAAGAGATCATGTGTCATGGGCCTCGGCAGGTCAACCTTTTCGAGTTCAGTGGCGATGGAGTTTGCCTCGAGTATTCCTATCCAGATTGGCAGGGTCACCTTATTCTCGAGATCCCTTAGAATGACAATAGGTGAGTTGGTGACAGGATCTATGGTAATTCCGAGGACCTTCACCTCTTTCATCATGATGAACCCCCATTATTCTCTTTGCCGGACAACGAGTTGGCGAAAGATTCCTCTATAAAAACAGGCACGATCCTTCCTCTTTCAGCGTTCTCCGATGTGAAGTTCACGACCACATTACTCCGGGTCCTGCCAGTCACCTTATTATCGTCTGTTTTTGATTTCCCCTCAACCAATACTTCCCATACGCCTCCCAAATATTTGCGGTAATTCCCGCTGGTAATCTTCTTTTGAAGGTCCTGGAGTTCTTTCAAGCGTTCTCTCCTGACACGAAGGGTGACCTGGCCATCCATGGATGCTGCAGGTGTACCGGGCCTGGGTGAAAACATGAAGGAGAATGAGTTGTCAAACTCCACTTCTTCGATGAGTGAGAGGGTATCCTGGAAGTCTCCTTCCCTCTCTCCCGGGAAGCCCACGATGAAATCTGATGAGATCGAAACCTGGGGCACTGATTCTTTCAGATTTTCAATAAGGGAGAGATAATGCCCCCTGGAGTATCCCCTCCCCATCCTATTCAAAATTGAATCGGAGCCGCTTTGAGCAGGAAGATGGACATGGGGGCACACCTTATTCCCTCTTGCGAGAGTTTCAATAAGTTTGTCGGAAAAGTCCTTCGGGTGGGAAGTGACGAAACGTATTCTTTCGATTCCTTCGATTGCGGAAACCTGCGATAGAAGTTTCGGGAAAGTAGATTCACCCCTGCCCTTCCCGTAAGAATTTACATTCTGGCCGAGGAGTGTAATTTCTTTGATTCCCCTGGAGGCAAGGATTTTGATCTCCCTGATTATTTCCTCCTGTGGGCGGCTGAATTCTCTCCCCCTGACCAGGGGAACGATGCAGTATGTACAGAAATTATCGCAACCCTGCATAATCGTAACGAAGGCCTTAATCTTCCCCTCTTCGAGGAACTGGTCTCTCATTATCGGTGGGCGGGTATCACACATGTCGAGTTCGACCAGTCTGTTTTCTCCCCCTTCAACCAATTTGATCAAGTCCGGGAGTTTATCCAGTTTGTGAGTTCCTATCAGAATATCCAAATAGGGTACACGTGTAAAAACAGAATATCCGATCTGCTGGGCCAGGCAACCGGCAAGGGCGATTATGGCACCTTTTTTCCGCTTGTATTTTTTCAACCTCCCAAGGAGGCTGTACACCTTCTGATCAGCCTTATCCCTTACACTGCAGGTGTTAACAATGATGCAGTCCGCTTCCTCGAGTGACTCGGCCTTCCCGTACCCGATCGTCTCGAGGGAGGCAAGCATCATGGAGGAGTCGTATTCGTTCATCTGGCACCCGAAGGTATGTATGTACGCTTTTTTCAAAGTTAACTCCTGAATCAGAAATGATAAATTATAACAGATTTATTCTTTAAGTCCCTGGAAGCGCGAATATCCATCAGGGTTGGTCCAATTTGCCAGATGACCCGTCAAGGTTGCTCGGGAAGGGAGACTAGTTCCCCCCCGATGATTATCCGGGAGGGGTCGATATTATCTCTTAAAAGTTCAAGTTCTTCCGACCCTGGAGGTGAAAGAACTTCCAGGGAAGAAGAAACAATGGGTGTAAACCCCATTCCTCCAAATACTCGATCAACATCCTGATCCCCCCTGATTCCTTCCAGTATCATTTCCTTGGATTCAGGGTGGAAACCAAAGACGGCTTTGGATGTAACAACCTTCCAAATTCCAGTTCCAGCCGGCAACCCGGATTTAACCCTCGATTTGCCTCCTGTGAGATATCCAGGGGAAGTGATGAAGTCGACATTTTCCACAAACCTCCTGGGTTCATGTTTCATGACGACAATAGTCCGCCAGCAGAAACTCGCAACCTGGTTGCCGCCACCACTCCCGGGAAACCTTATTGATGGTCTCTTATAATCGTTACCTATCAGTGTTGAATTGATGTTCCCGAACCTGTCTATCTGGGCTGCTCCGAGCATTCCATAATCAATGTAGCCTGCCGCAGCATAAGACATGGCAATATTCATGTTACACCACTGTATAGACCGGTATGTGTTCTGGGGACCACCCATGGTTCCCTTCACGAAGGGGGTAACTGGACGGGGTGCAATGGCGCCGAATTCAAACACCTGGACAAGGTGGGGGGCATGATTATTCTGGGCAAGGATCGCCACGATCTGCGGAAGGCCAAATCCCACGAAAAAAGTTGAATGGTCTTCCAGAAGCCCCGCAGCCTGGGAAATCATGAATTCAGTCTCGGTACATTCGATGGAGTATGACATTTCCCTACTTCCTGTAACCTTCTTTTATTACAGAATTATCCATGAGTACTTTTATCCTGGTTTCTCCCACACGTTTTTCGATGAACTCCTCGTGGGTATCAAGGGAGAATACGTTTTCCTCGAGATATTCTTCAATCTCTTCATCACTTTTTAGTGAATTCAGTCGAGATATGTGGGGCAGATCGAGTTCGTAGTGCCCTGGCATACACCCGGGATAGGCCCCGAAAGGCTGATAGACAACAGCGTCGACGCAAAAATAAGGAATGGTCGTTTTCTGTGGATCTTTCCGGAATTCTTCGGTTCCAATAATTTCCTCAGCAGAGAGGATTACTTTTTTCGATGCGATTGCTGCCTCGAGTGCAAAGAGGTTCGTCCCGAAGATTCTACAGTTCCCGATGGGGTCGGCTTGATGGACATGTATTAGCGCCACGTCAGGATTGAGTGCGGGGAGAAGACATACTGGATCCCCTGTAAATGGGTCCTTTACCACTATAGAACCCGACTGTTCGATGTTGTCTGACCCGAGTAGGTCACGTGTTGGGATGAAGGGAAGCCCGCGGCTCCCTGCTAAGATTCTGAGTGCGAGCCCTCCATTTGTCCACTCATAGAGGGTAACCTTTCCCTGGCACGCGGCACTTCCTATATATGGCCCATATCCTAGATACCCTACGTCAATCCGTGATGCACAACCCGCACCGACCAGGAGCGGTGTCTCGTGGAGCGTGAATTCAGCGCCAACCCAAAGATCCCGCTTCCTCTGTCGTATGATTTCTCTGATCAGCCCCTGCGGGCCTCTTGTGAGAGATGAAAAGTCATATACCATGTAGTCGCCATCAGATACCAGGGCTGCCACTGCCTCTTTGGAAGATAAGACCTTATCCTTTCGCTCTTTCCCTTTACGGTTCCTGATATATTCCCTGAACTCATCGGGGTGGGTGAACCTGAACTCCCTGTTCCCTTCCCGGAGGGTCTTCATTACTTTTTCCCCTTCCCTCTGTCGTTTTTAATGTGGAATGCAAACCTGTGATCAACGATCCGATCTACAACACTGTACGGGTCCATTTTCTTGTTCGCAATATTAGCCACTATTTCGTCGAAGAGCCCTTCCCTCTTGAGGTCTGCCACTGCCTTTTCGAGGAGCCTGCTTTTCAGGATCTCCATGAGTTCAACCTTTGCCTTCCTCACGTTGTGGGTCTCCCTTTCCTCGTGGGAATCCACAAAGAGGCCATGTTCATCTATCAATGAGAGAAGATTCTCTATCCCCTCGTCCCTGATTGCTATGGTTTTGACAATTTTCGGCTTCCATGCATCGTCCCTGTATTCCTTCATCTCTACCATGTATTCTATTTCCCTTCCGGTCCTATCCGCCCCTTCCCTGTCTGCCTTGTTGATCACAAAGATGTCGGCAATTTCGAGAATCCCTGCCTTGATCGCCTGTATATCGTCTCCCAGTCCAGGCACCAGGACTACCATGTTCGTGTGGGCTACCTTCACGATTTCCGTCTCGTCCTGACCTACCCCCACTGTTTCGATGATGATAACGTCTTTCCCCATTGCGTCCATAACGTTCAAAATGTCGATTGTAGACCGGGATAATCCCCCGTAGTGGCCTCTTGTAGCCAGGCTCTTTATGAAGACTCCTCCATCGAGGGAATGAGCCTGCATCCTTATTCGGTCACCAAGGATCGCTCCTCCGCTGAAGGGGCTCGAGGGATCGATGGCGATAATTCCAACCGTTTTTCCCGCTTTCCTGAACTGTTTTGTAAGACCATCTACGAGTGTGCTCTTCCCTCCTCCGGGGGCACCTGTGATTCCGAGAATGTGAGCCCTGCCTGTGTGACTGTAGAGGTCTTTTATGGTGTTCCTGGCGGAGGGGATATCATCATCTAGATCACGCATGAGACGGGCTGCCGTGGTGACGTCCCCCCGTATTATTCTGTCAATTATTCCGCCCATGGTGTTCCACCTAATCCTTTAATAGTTGTTTCGATATGACGAGTCTCTGGATTTCTGACGTCCCCTCGCCAATCTCGCACAGTTTCGCATCACGCATATATTTTTCCACGGGATACTCTTCCATGTACCCGTATCCTCCAAGTATCTGGACGCACTTAATGGTTGCCCTCATCGTTGCTTCCGAGGCGAATAGTTTTGCAATGGAAGACTCTTTCACGTGAGGTTTCCCCCGGTCTCTCAGGACAGCTGCCTTCATGGTTAGAAGCCACGCAGCCTCGAGTTCGGTGGCCATAGTTGCGATCATCTCCCTTATGGCCTGGAATTGGGAGAGTTTCTTTCCGAACTGGACTCTCTCATTACTGTAATTGATAGCCTCCCGGAGTGCTCCCTGCCCGATTCCCACAGAAAGGGCGGCAATCGATATACGGCCGCCTGTCAGGATATCAAGAGTATTCCAGAAGCCCTGGCCCTCCCTTCCGAGAAGATTTTCACGGGGGATGAATAGATCTTCGAAGACTACCTCGGCTGTATCAGAAGCCCGCATGCCAAGTTTTTCCATCTTTTTTCCGACATGAAGGCCCGGGAAGCCCTTCTCCCCGATAAAGGCTGAAATCCGATTATTCTCCTCCAGCCTGCCTGTCCTGGCAAGGATTACGTAAATGTCGGCAATTGATCCTTGGGTGATGAACATTTTGTTCCCATTGATCACCCACCCATTTTCACCCTTTTCCGCCTTTGTCTTAAGGGAAGATGCATCAGAACCGGAACCTGCCTCTGTGAGGCACCAGGCCCCCAATTTTTCCCCAGTTGCAAGACCCGGGAGATACTTTTTCTTCTGTTCCTCATTTCCCCATGTGAGGATGTGTCCCGTGCAGAGGGAGTTGTGGGCAGCGATTGTGAGCCCCAGAGAAGGATCGGCCTTTCCCAGTTCCCTTATGGAGATCGCGTAAGACAGTGTGTCCATTCCCGACCCGCCGAATTCAGGTGGAACGCAAATGCCCATTAGTCCCAGTTCCCCTGTTTTTTTCAGGAGTGAAATAGGGATCGTCCCCTCTCTTTCCCAATCACGGCAAAAAGGTCTTACCTCACGTTCACAGAAGGCTCGTACAGTACCTTCAAGAGCAATATGTTCATCCTTGAACCACCGTTCCATTACCCATCCCTTTTCTAAACTGGTACGAAATAGACATCTGTGGGATCCAACTTGGAAAGTCGCCTGAACCTGGCTTCAACCTTCATTCCGATCCGGATTTCACTCTCTCCCGTTACTCCGATCAACCTTGAAAGAAAAAGGGTGTTCACACCCGTAAATTCCACCAGGATCAGGTGAAAGGGAGTTTCATGCATGAAGGATTCACTCCCGTAATAGCAGGTTGTAAATGTATGAACTGTCCCCTCAAGGGGTAGTTCGAACCAGGAGCATTCGGCGCCGCAATCCATACAATGAAGCCTGGGGGTGGCATATCTGTAGCCGCATTTTTCACATTCTGTTCCGAGAAGTTTTTTGTTGGAAAGCCCCGCGAAGAAGGGAGAATCCTGCCCGTAGGAATGGATGTAATCGATTGAGTAGCTCTGCCTGACCAGGATCGGGCTCATCTGCTTTAGAATGGACGGGTCCTCCGGGAATGGTACGGAATAGACCACAGACCCATCCAGGGTCTCGGGAAGCTTTTCCCTGGGTTTATCCTTTCTCTTCATCCCTTTTTCACCTTTGGTTTCCACAGTTACCACCCTCCTTCCATTATCGTAACGGTAACGTAAGTCCCCGTTCCCGCATGGCTGTGGATCAATCCCCTCTTCGCATCCCTTACCTGCAGAGTGGGATCCCCGAAATGGGATTCTATTCTATTCTGGAGCTGCCAGAATGCGAATACGGCCTGCATGAGCCCGGTTGCACCGACGGGGTGACCGCAGGCTATTAGACCCCCCGAGGGGTTCACCGGGATCTTTCCTTTTTCTTCTAGATTAATATTGTAATCCACCTGTTCCAGGAAGGGGTACCCACTCTCTACGAATCTTCCTCCCTCGCCATACCGGCAAAGCCCAAGGTCTTCGTAGGTTTGAATTTCGGACGAAGTGTATGCATCGTGGAGTTCCACAAAATCGATTTCTCCACGGGGATCCTGGATGCCGCTCATCTGGTATGCCTGAATAGCTGCCATCCTCCCGGCACGAAAGGAATGAACACCTGGGTATTCCAGGTTCTTATAGTCTCTCGGCTCTTCCCATGGGAAAAGAGGTACGTCTCCCCGGGGACGATCTGCCATCCTCATGGTATCGGTACCAGTTCCCACTC
>CAYSOQ010000025.1:0-10767 GCA_964432685.1 uncultured bacterium | reverse complement strand
AAATCCCCATCTTTTTCATCTGCATGAAGATTTTCCTAGCCGCAAAGGTGTCCTTCTGGGGTGTCTTGAAGACATACCTGGCCACCGGGTTTACGATCTTCTCGGCCGCGGCACATGAGAGAAGAATCATCTTCGCCTTTTCGCAAATATTCTTGATCTTCATAGTCTCCCCGCTCGTGGAGGGACCGATGATTGCGAAGACCTTCTCCTCCTCGATGAGCTGTTTCACAAAGGAGATCGCCTTTTCCGGATTCGCCCCGGAATCCTTGATGATAAGTTGGATCTTGTGCCCGTTGATGCCTCCCTTCGCGTTCACCTCGTCGGTAAGCATCTTCAGGGTTTTCGATTCAGGGCCGCCCAGGAACGATGCGCCCCCCGTCACCGCGAGAATTGCTCCCACCTTGATGTCACCCCCCGCAAAGGCCTGGGCACACATCCCTGCGGATAGTACCATTGTCAACACAAAAAGCATGAACCGTTTCATAACCCCCTCCTTCATTTATTCACTGCCACTTCGGCAGGTTGTAATCTCAAAGAGCATACACTTCCTCGCCCTTCAGTACCTTGCAGCCTGCATCATTCAGGGCAGATATCGCCTGATCCACATCGTCGAAACGGAAGATGATAATCGCGTTCTCCCCACTGCTCTGAACGTAGGCATACATGTACTCCACGTTGATATCCCTTCCCTTTAAAACACCGAGAATTCCCGAGAGGCCTCCCGGCCTGTCCGGCACCTCTATTGCTACCACTTCCGTGAGCCCCACGGTAAATCCATTTTCCTTCAGTACCTTTTTCACCTTTTCCGTGTCATTAACAATGAGCCTCAAAATCCCGAAATCGGCCGTGTCTGCGAGGGAGAGGGCACGGATGTTCACCCCTTCTCCAGCGAGCGCTTCAGCAACATCTGCGAGCCTCCCTGACTTATTCTCCAGGAATACTGATATCTGCTCAACTTTCATACCCACACCTCCCCATCAAATCTTCCTTCGGTCAAACACCCGCTTCGCCTTACCCTCGCTTCGCTGGATCGTCTTCGGTTCCACGAGCTTTACCTTGCAGGAGACACCCAGCATGTCCTTGATATCCCTCTCAATCCTCCTGCTTAAAAACTCCAGTTTCTTGACCGCATCCGAGAAGATTGACTCGTTCACCTCTACGTGTACTTCCATAATATCAAGTGCCCCCTCTCTGTCCACAATGATCTGGTAATGGGGTTCCACATCCTCGATACTCATGAGTACATGTTCAATCTGGGATGGGAACACGTTCACACCCCTTATGATAAGCATGTCGTCGCTTCTCCCTGAGACCCGTTCCATTCTCACCAAAGTCCTTCCGCAGACACATGTTTCAGGGATCAGCCTGGTAATATCCTTCGTACGGTACCGGATCACGGGGAATGCTTCTTTGGTAATCGTCGTAAATACAAGTTCCCCCAACTGTCCGTGGGGAAGAACTTCTCCCGTGTCCGGGTCGATGATCTCGGGAATGAAGTGGTCTTCAAAGATGTGGAGGCCGCGCTTACCCTCGATGCACTCGCTCGCCACCCCCGGGCCGATTACCTCGCTCAGTCCGTAAATGTCCAGAGCATTAATCCTCAGTTTATCCTCTATCTCTTCGCGCATCTTCTCACTCCACGGTTCAGCACCGAAGAGTCCTACTTTCAGGCTTAGAGTTGATGGGTCGATCCCCATTTCCCACATTACCTCAGATAGGTTGAGGGCATACGAGGGGGTGCAGAGAAGTACGGTAGACCCGAAGTCCTGCATGAGCATGATTTGCCGCTTTGTATTTCCTCCCGAAATGGGAATCACGGTTGTTCCAATTTTTTCGGCCCCGTAATGGGCACCAAGACCACCTGTGAACAGGCCGTATCCATATGCATTATGAACAACGTCTCCCTCGCGCGTATCCCCACAGGCGAGAGTCCTGGCCATGAGTTCTGCCCATGTTCCAATGTCCTTACGAGTATATCCCACGACGGTGGGTTTTCCAGTCGTTCCCGAGGAAGCGTGGAGTCGAATCACCTTCTCCAGGGGTACCGTGAACAGCCCGAAGGGGTAATTTATTCTTAAATCTTCCTTATCGGTAAAGGGGAGAGCCTTAATATTTTCAAGGCTACTAATATCTTCGGGGGATACCCCCGCCTCGTCCATCTTCTGCCGGTAGTAGGGGACCGCGGTATAAACCCTCTCTGCGAGTGACTTCAGGCGCTTCCCCTGGAGGGCGGAAAGCGCCTCCCGCGGAAGGGTTTCGTACTCCTCGTTCCATATCATACCGGGTCCACCTCCTGGGATTCACTCTTATCTCTTAAAGGCCCCTACTTAAGCGATGAAAAAAGTTCAGGCTTTGACACCCAACTTGCGAATGGACTTACTCCCTTCAAGAAAGGCCTTCCTGTTAGCGTCAAAATATCGATTGGGAACTTTCCCAGATATTACATCGAAAAAGAGTTCCTCTTCAACAGGAAGAAATACCGAAAGGGCTCCAGACATCACCATGTTCACAGTCCGGAGTTCCCTCACCGAAGTCGCAATTTCAAAAGCAGCCACCGGGTAATTCCTGATTCCTCTCTTTTCAAATTCCTCGAGGATCTCCTCGGGATACTCTTCCTTTCCAGTTGCCACAGAGGGAGGATAGACCTTTTGGGTGTTTAACACCACTTTCGTATCCTCGTGCATGAAGGGTAGATAGCGGAGAGACTCCAGGAACTCGAAAGCAACGACAATGTCTGCGCCACCCTTTCCGATAAGGGGGGAAAAAATCTTCTCCCCATACCTGACGTGGGCAACCACGGACCCACCACGCTGGGCCATCCCGTGAACTTCGCTCTTTTTCACATCGAATCCCGCCCTAATCAGGGCGAGAGAGATAATTTCGCTGGCAAGGAGAATCCCCTGGCCACCTACACCGCAAAAGAGGATGTCACCCTTTTTCACGGTTGCCTCCCGTGGGAAGGATCGCCTGAAATTTGCATAGGGGAGGGCACTGTCCGCACCCGTCGCAGAGTGTGGGATTGATCCGCGCATACCCTCTCTGAGATTCCCTGAACCCAAGGGCACTACCCTCCTCCTCCTTTACTGGTACCCATTCTATTGCTGGACAGCCGAGGTTCAGACAAACCCTGCACCCGGTACATTTATCGAGGGCTACCCGGTAGAGGGGTTTCTCTTTCTTCCTCTCCTCAGGCAATAGGACACATGGATACTGTGTAATCACAACCGAGGGTTCCGGCCGGTTGACTTCCCGTTTGAGAATCTCATAGGTTTTATCGATCTCATTTGGGTCCAGGGGATAGACATGACGCACGCCTATGGCGCGGCAGAGAGCTTCGATATCAATCCTATCTGCAGGGTCCCCCGTGATCCTCTCTCCTGACGCAGGGGTCGGCTGCTGACCGGTCATGCCAGTAGTCCGATTATCCAGGATGATCACCGTGCTGAAGCCCCCGTTGTAAACAATGTCCATGAGGGGGGCGATCCCCGAATGGAGAAAGGTGGAATCACCTATCACGGCGACAACTTTTCCGAGAGAATCTCTACCTACCGCCTTCTCGATTCCAAAGGCGTTTCCGATGCTAGCGCCCATGCACACGCAGGAGTCCATGGCAGAAAGGGGTTTGAAAAACGCTAAAGTGTAACAGCCGATATCTCCTGCCACGAATACATTCAACCGGGAAAGTGCATAGAAGAGACCCCTGTGGGGGCACCCGGGGCAAAGATTCGGCGGCCTTCCCGGGAGGGGAAGGGCCTCGAAACCTTTCACTTCCCCTGAAGGTTCGAGGGTAGATTTCACCAACGTGGAGTCGAGTTCGCCCATCGAGGGTATATGTTCTTTCCCCTCACAGCGCACTCCCATGGCTTTTACATGGAGTTCTATAAAGGGATCCAGTTCCTCAATAATGAAGAGTTCGTCAACATAGGACGCAAACTCCCTGACCATATTCTCCGGAAAGGGGAATACCATACCGAGCTTGAGTATAGGCGCATCAGGAAAGGCCTCCTTCACGTAGCCGTAGGAGACACCAGAGGAGATAAACCCTCTTGGCCCTGTCCCCTTCTCAATCCTGTTCTCGAGGAACCCATCGGCAAAGACCTTGAGGCTTTTCATCCTATCCTCGATGACACGCCTTCTTTTCCTCGCATTTATGGGCAGCATAACGAACTTTTCGGGATCTTTTACAATCCCAGGAGAAACTGTTGAGGCCGACCTCTCCCCGGGGTCTACAATTCCCTTCACATGGGATATCCTGGTTGTGCTCCTAACGAGTACGGGGGTATCGAAACGCTCACTAAGTTCGAAAGCAATTTTTGTAAATCTCCTCGCCTCTTCAGGATCTGACGGCTCCAGCATGGGCATCTTCGCAGCGAAGGCATAGTTCCTGTTATCCTGCTCGTTCTGGGAACTATGCATCTCCGGATCATCGCAGGTAATTATAACCAAACCTCCC
The DNA here is from genome assembly GCA_964432685.1 of uncultured bacterium. GTDB lineage: Bacteria > Desulfobacterota > Deferrimicrobia > J040 > J040 > CAYSOQ01. The sequence continues at coordinate 6,314 of CAYSOQ010000025.1, read as the reverse complement.
CGGACGCCAGTATAGGCAGAAGTAAAGAGAGGGTCCGCTGCCACGTTGAGGCCCACATGTTTCATGGAAACGAGAGCCCTTGCCCCGCCAAAGGATGCCCCCAGGGCAACTTCGAGAGCCACCTTCTCGTTGGGAGCCCACTCCGTGTAAACATCCTCGTACCGGGTCAGAGCCTCAATAATCTCTGTAGAAGGGGTCCCAGGGTAGGCCGATGCAACCTTTACCCCCGCTTCAAAGGCACCCAGGGCTATTGCCTCATTTCCGGACAGGAAGAGACGATCTTTTTTTACAGCTTCTCCACTCATAGGTTCCCGCCCCTATATGATTTCTCCTGATGCAGAGAACGCATTTATTATATGGTCGAGGGATACCATCTCGTTTTTCCCGTCAGTGGTTACGATCACCACATCGAAACGCACCGTGTCCCCTTTCTTAACATAGGTCCCGACAATTTCACTCGCAGCCTTCACCACGTTCCTCCGTTTCTCGTAGCCTACGACTTCCGAATCTTCCATGGGGGACCACCGCCTTTTGCTCCTTACCTCCACGACCACCAGATTACGCCCATCTCTAACAATTATATCGATCTCCCGTCTACCGGAACGAATATTCCTTCCAAGGACTTTGTAGCCCCTCTCGAGGAGATACGCGCATGCCCTGTCCTCACTTATTTGCCCCGGGGTCTTCTTCCTGCCAGGAATCAACAGCGGACGCCCCTGAAGCTTATCCTGTGGATCGGGGAAGGGCCGTACTTTTTAAGTGCATTTTTGTGCTCCACAGTGGGATACCCCTTGTGGCAGGCAAAATTGTACTCCGGATAATTGTCATGGTACATTTCCATGACTGTATCCCTTGTTACCTTGGCAACAATCGACGCGGCAGCCACAGAAAGCACTTTCCTGTCTCCTGAAGTGACGGCCGACTGGTCCATGGGGAGGTGGGGGATTTTAAAACGGCCGTCTACGATAATGTAGTCGGGTTTAACCTCAAGCATGGTCACGCTTCGCTCCATCGCCAGGAGAGACGCATTGTGGATATTGTACGAATCGATTTCCTCGGGGGAGGATACTCCCACCGAGTAGGAGAGTGCATCACTCAGGATCTCGAAGAAGACAGACTCCCTTTTTGATGGTGAGAGGGCCTTCGAATCCTTGATATCCTTGTTTTGATACCCCAGGGGGAACACAACGGATGCGGCGACCACAGGTCCGGCAAGCGGCCCCCTTCCGGCTTCATCCACACCGGCAATATAACGGTAACCCTTGCTGGCCAGCTCTACTTCCAGACCATTCATGGGGAGTAGAATCAATTCTCCGTATCAGTTCCGGGAGATTCTTCCTTTTCTCCCTGATCTGACGGAGCAGGGGAAACTTCTTCCTTCGCCTCGAGATCCTGCGCAGGAAGAACTTCCGGCACATCCGCAGGAGGTGCGTCTTCCACGGTCCTTGTGAGAACCTCCTCTTCCGCGGTTTTCATTTCCCCTTCGTCGAGTGCCTTCTTCTTTATCATCCAATCTTTCTTTTCTGTTACCCTGGCTTTCTTCCCGCTAAGTTCCCGCAGATAGTAGAGCTTCCCTCTCCTCACATCTCCCTTTCGCTTAACAACGATTTTCTGAATGAGGGGGGAGAAAAGGGGAAAGGTCCTCTCCACTCCCACTCCGTAAGATTCCTTCCTGACCTTGAAAGTAGAGGATACGCCGTTTTTGTGTATCCCGATCACGTAGCCTTCGAAATACTGTACGCGTTCTTTCTCGCCCTCTCTAATCCTCAGGTAGACACGGACCGTATCTCCCGCCTTGAATTTGGGGATATTCTTATCGGTAAATTCCCTTGAGATCTCATCGATAATACTCATTAAAGCCTCCAACCCTTGTAGTTCCCATGGATAAAATGACTGTTAAATATATTATCTCCCAGCCAATCTGTCAAGAATAATCGCCGCGGAACAGCGCACCGATAGATGGTTGTACTCTCTAGAAATGATAAGGGGCGAGAGGACCCTGTCGGCAGAGGCGATGATCTCGTCTGAAAGCCCCCATCCAGTTCCGAACATGACTACTGCCGGACCTCCCCCTTCAAGTTCTTCGCGCACACGATCGAACCTCTCCTGCCCAGGGAAGTCCCGGGCCGTCGTTGCTATTGTCAACACCTTTTCGCTTACCCGTTTTGAGAGGTCACTCATCATATCTTCGATGGAGGAAACAAGGGATACGGTCTTGAACGCCTCTTTCCTCGTCTCGTTGTATTCTCCTCCTGCACCACGGTCCCAGTGGTCGATGATACGACGGGCAAGTTCCCTCTGGAGCCTCGAAGGTTGGACAAGGTAGACCCCCCCGAACCCGAAGGTTCGTGTGAGCCTCGCGAGATCGTGGATGTCAAGGTTCGTCACCGATGTGGTGATCACCCTTCTTCCTTTGTCGTACACGGGATAATGAATCAATGAGAGGAATATGTGGGAATAATCGATCAACCTTCTTATCTCCCCTTCCCCATGGAAAATCCCAGTTCATTCAGCAGTTCCTCAATTTCCGAAGGGAAATCCTTTCCCCTGAGAAGATCGGGCCTGTTCCTCAAGGTCTTTCTGAGCCCCTCTAACAATCTAAATTCCCTGATCTTTTCATGGTTTCCCGAAAGGAGTACCTCCGGGACATTCCTCCCGCGAAAGGTAGGTGGGCGTGTGTAGTGGGGGCCCTCGAGGAATCCCGTTTCGAATGAGTCGTCTCTCACCGAATCCTCATCCCCTACCACACCCGGAATAAAGCGGGAGACTGCATCCACCACGACCATGGAGGGAAACTCTCCCCCGGTCAACACGTAATCACCTATGGATAGTTCCATGGCATCGACAAGTCCGGTAACCCTCTCATCGATCCCCTCGTACCTCCCGCAGATGAGGATGAGATGGCCCTCACGGGAAAGTTCACTGGCCAGTTGGAATGTAAATGGACGTCCCGTGGGGGTGAAGAGGATAACCCTCCCCTCGCCGAAACGCCCGACTATCTCTTCCACACCACGGCAGATAGGTTCAGGCTTCATCACCATTCCTGGCCCTCCCCCGTAAGGGAGATCATCCGTAACCCTGTGTTTTCCCTGGGCATATTGTCGGATATCGTGTATCCCCACGTTAATAATCCCTTCAACAAGGGCTTTCCCTATGACAGTCTCGGAAAAGACAGAATCGAATAAGCGGGGGAATATTGTGAGTATGTCAAACCTCATGGCAAGTTCATTCAGGGGGAGGATCGATCACCACAACCCCTTCTTCCCTCCTCACTTCGGGCACGAAGGTTTCTACGAAGGGGATGAGCTTCACTCCGGAGGGAGTCATGATTTCCAGAATGTCATGGGCGGCAGAGGGTATAACCCTCACTATTTTTCCCCACTCCCTCCCTTTCATGTCAATGGCCCGCATCCCCTCGAGTTCGTAGTAGTAGAACTCATCTGACGAAGGGGGAGGGAGATCCGATTTTTTCACAAATAACTCCCTTCCCGCAAGGTCTTTCGCCGTTTCCAGGGTCGGAACCCCTTCCAGAGAGAGGATCAACACTCCCCTCGCTTCCTGGATTGACATGACGGAGTATGGAACCAGACTCCTGGAAACTCCTTTTGTTGGAGATCCACACTTTTCCACTTCTTTTTGGAGAAAAACCGTCGAAATGGATAAAAGCCCACTAATACTTCCAGAATAGGTCTTGACCTTGACTTTTCCCCTAACACCATGGGGGCGAAGGATGAAACCGACAGGCAGAAACGGCTCTTCCCTGGTCGGACCCATTACTCGATAATTTCCAGCACGGACCTCTTCTTCAGCTTTGTAGACGCTGCGCTTAGTATCGTCCTCATGGCTCTCGCTGTCCGACCCTGCTTCCCTATAACCTTCCCAAGGTCCTCTTTAGCAACTTTAAGTTCGATCACTGAAGTTTTCTCGCCCTCAACTTCAGTGACCTCAACCTCATCAGGATGATCGACGAGCGCTTTCGCGATGATTTCAATCAGTTCTTTCATCATCTTCACCTCCGCTTGCGTTGCCGGACCACTCGACACTTTCCAAGAGCGCAATAAGCCAAAAACTATCTATGCGGCACTACCCTTCCCGGCCTTCTGTTCGATATATTGATTCCAGACACCGGTTTTCTTAAGAAGACTTTTTACGCTTTCGCTAGGTTTCGCCCCTTCTTTCAACCACTTGATGACTTTCTCCCCGTCTACATGGATGGCTGGTGGTTCAACCATAGGGTCATAGGTTCCAACTCTCTCAATAAACCGGCCGTCTCTTGGTGACTCGGAATCGACCACCACCACCCTGTAGAAGGGTTTTTTCTTTCTCCCATGTCTCGTGAGCCTAATTCGAACTGCCATGAATGATCTCTCCTCTTATCAATGTAGTATATACGGTACCATAACTTAATGGTATTTATCACTCCCTAAGGTGCATTAAAAGGGGAATTCCCGTCTCAATACATTCTTTTTCCCCTTTTTTGAAAATTTTTTCATCATCGATTCCATCGTCTGAAAGTTTTTCACCAGCTTATTTATGTCCTGGACACTTGTCCCGCTTCCCGCAGCGATCCTCTTCCGCCTGTTCCCGTTCAGAATCCGGTAGTTTTTCCTCTCTTCTCCCGTCATGGAGTCGATAATGGCGATGGCCTTTATGAACTCCCGTTCATCCACCTCCGAACCCCCCATCTGCCTCATACGCCCTGTCATTCCGGGGATCATCTTGACGAGTTCCCCCAGGGGCCCCATCTGGCGTATTTTCACCATCTGATCCCTGAAATCCCCAAGGGTAAACTCCTGCTTCCGTATTTTCTTCTCCAGAGCCTTTGCCTTTTTCTCGTCAACAACGGAAGCAGCCTTCTCTATCAGGGATACCATGTCTCCCATACCCAGAATTCTCGAGGCCATACGGGAAGGATGAAATTCCTCAATTGCATCGAGCTTTTCCCCCACTCCAACGTACTTAATGGGGCATCCTGTCACAGCCCTCACTGAGAGGGCCGCCCCCCCCCTGGCATCTCCATCAAGCTTCGTGAGTATCACACCAGAGAGTGATACGGACTCATGAAAGGAACTCGAAACATTCACCGCATCCTGCCCGGTCATAGCATCTGCGACGAGGAGGATCTCCTGGGGATCTATGGCCTCCTTGATGAGTGATAGCTCTTTCATGAGTTCTCCGTCGATATGGAGGCGTCCTGCCGTGTCCACGATCACCGTATCAAGGCCTGTGAGGCGTGCGTAGTTCACCGCTCCCTCTGCAATATCCCGGGGGCTTTCAGCGCTATCTGCTGCGTATACCTCTACTCTGATCTCTTTTCCCAGGACTTCGAGCTGTTCCATGGCAGCAGGGCGGTACACATCCGTAGAGACCATGAGGGGCCTCCTCTTTCTGGCCTTCAGGAGCTTAGCGAGCTTTGCGGCACTGGTTGTTTTCCCCGATCCCTGGAGTCCCACGAGCATGATGGGGACTGGAGGTGTCCTCTTGAGAGAGATCCCTACTGCTTCCTCCCCCATGAGCATGGTGAGTTCGACATTCACGATCTTGATGAAGTGCTGCTCCGGGGTAAGGGAGCGCAACACCTCTTCCCCCATGGATTTTTCCCTTATTTTTTCGATGAGATCCTTGACAACAAGGTAGTTTACATCAGCCTCGAGAAGGGCAAGTCGAACATCCCGAAGGGTATCATGGATATTCTTCTCCGTGATCTTCGCCTGGCCTTTTAGCTTTTTGACTACCCCGCTCATCCTGTCGGTTAACGATTCGAACAAATCAGGCCACCTTTTCTATCAGGTTAAGCTGCTCCGGGCACAACCTAACTATGCCCGGCCATTGAAAAAAACCGGGAAAAATACTTTACGTGGATGAGCCGCATATGTCAAGAGGCCCAATAACCAAGCTCGAAATTCGAAGCACGAAACTCGAAACAAATACTAAATTCAAAATTCAAATGACCAAAACAACTTCCAGGACAAAAACCAATAAAGGAAAAGAAAAAAAATAATTGTGGAGTGTTTCAGTAAACCAAGTTTCAGTCTTTGGGAAGAGGGTGTAAGTTTCAGATGTCATGTTCCATTAAAATCTACCATATTGCCGTTTATGAAACATCTTTTACTGAAACATGTGTTCTTTGAAACATATTTTTATTGAAACCAACAATTATTTATGGGTAGTTTTTCGGATTGAGGGGAAAAAATGGCGGGGGCGACGGGGCTCGAACCCGCCGCCTCCGGCGGGGCCGGCCCGCCGTATTAACAGGTCAACTAAGTCCCCGCCCACGCGGGGGCGCTAACGAGATCTGTGCGGTATCAATGATA
>CAYSOQ010000024.1:0-11026 GCA_964432685.1 uncultured bacterium | reverse complement strand
ACTGGGATCTGGGAACTCGGAACTGTATTGAATGGTTGTTCTACGTCCGATGTCCGACGGAAAGATATGAAACATGGTAATTCCTGGTTCCTGGTTCCTAATTCCTAGTTCCTTGTTAAATTCGAAATCCTAAACACGAAACTCGGAACTGTTAGTTTGGTTGTCTCTGAACTCTGAACTGGTTTATGGTAGGTTGTTGATATGGAACTGACCCCAGCGATGAAGCAGTACATGGATATCAAGAGGGAATACAAGGACTCCATCCTTTTTTTCCGCATGGGGGACTTTTACGAGATGTTTTTCGAGGACGCAATCGTTTCCTCCAAGGCCCTCGATATAGCTCTCACAACGAGAGACCGTAAGCAGGCGATCCCCATGTGCGGAATACCCTATCATGCCAAAGAGACATACACTGGAAGGCTCCTGAAGCAGGGGTATAACATCGCGATTTGCGAACAGTTTTCCCAGGAGGGGAAAGGGGGGATTTTCAGCAGAGAGGTGGTTGAAGTCCTCACCCCCGGACTCATTCCGCGGGAAGGGCTTCTCGAACCTGGAAGGGGGAACTTCCTCGTCTCCATCTCCCTGGGGAGTGTGTTCTCCATATCTGCTGCCGACATATCTACGGGAGAGTGTTACTTCGAAGGCATGGAGAAACCCGACCGGATTGCCGATGCTCTGCAGAAGATCGACGTCAGGGAGATCATCTACGATGGGGAGACGGGAGAAAAGCTGAAATACACTGGACTGGAGAAAAAACTCGATGCCCGGATCGTAAGCAGGGAGATATCTTTCCACGACCGGGATGGAACGGAAGATGCGGTCAAATTGAAATATGGGGAATCCTTTCCGGATGACTCCGGCCTCCTTCTCCTATTTGATTACATTCGCAGGAACCAGCCGTCCTCCATGGATTCACTATCCGTACCCAGGCCTTTTCAGGAAAGGCGGGGCCTTTACCTTGATGAATCGGCCATGCGCTCCCTCGAGGTTCTTCAGAGCCTCCGGGGGGGAAAGAGGGGAACCCTTCTCTCCATCCTGGACAGGTCAAAGACGTCCATGGGGAAGCGGCTGATCAGGCGCTGGCTCGCCTTCCCCCTCTCCCAGTTCGAAGAGATACAGGAGCGCCTTTCCATGACGGAAGAGTTATTCCTGTCACGTGACCTGAGGAATGAAGTGAGGACCCTCCTTGGCGGGGGATGTGACCTCGAGAGGGTGGGGATGAAGGTGCAGAACGCAACTGCGGGGCCAAGGGATATGATGTCTCTGAAGGGAGCCCTCGACCGGTGCTGCGAGGTCAAGTCTCTACTCGCCGGCTCATCCTGCGAAGCCCTGAAGAAAAGAGGGGATAGGATAGATGAGCTCGTGAAGCTGAGGGGGCTAATCGAGGAAACCTTGAGCGATACTCCCCCCATCAATTACAGGGAAGGGGGAGCCATAAAAGACGGGTTCGACGGGAGAGTGGATGAGTTGAGAGAAATCCGGCGGGGAGGTGCCGCCTACCTGAAGCGGCTTACGGAGAAGGAGCGCGAGAGATGTGGAATTCCCTCCATCAAGGTGAAATTCAACAGGGTGTTCGGCTATTTCATAGAAGTTTCAAAAGCCTACCTGTCAAAAGTTCCCCCCGATTACATCAGGAAGCAGACCCTTGTGGGTTCCGAGAGGTACATCACCGAGGAGTTGAAGGAATTCGAGGGCAGGCAGCTGGGGGCGAAGGAGAAGCTCTTGAGCCTCGAGGAGGAATTGTACATGGAATTCCTTTCTAAGGCCGCCCCGTGGGGAAGGAAAATCGTAGAGAATTCACATATTGCCGCGGAGGTTGACGTACTGGCATCCTTCGCCCTGGCGGCTGAGGAAAATGGATACGTCAAGCCGGAGATCCACCGGGGGAGACATGTCAGAATCGTCCAGGGAAGGCATCCCGTTGTAGAAAAGGTCGTAGGGAAGAGGGAGTTCGTCCCCAACGATTCAGCACTTGACCCTGAAGATGAACAGATCATGGTTATTACCGGGCCTAACATGTCGGGGAAATCCACATACGTCCGGCAGATCGCTCTAATCGTTCTCATGGCCCATGCAGGCTCCTTCATACCCGCGGATGAAGCTGTGATTCCTATTACAGATTCAATATTTACGAGAATAGGTGCCTCTGACAACATCCACCTTGGCGAGTCTACTTTCATGGTGGAAATGAAAGAGGTTTCCAAGATCCTAAAGGAAGTGACTGAAAGAAGCCTGGTGATCCTCGACGAGGTCGGGAGGGGAACGTCAACATATGACGGCTTGAGCATCGCATGGGCGGTTATCGAGTACATCCACGCCCTGGAAGAGAAGAGGCCCCTCACGCTCTTCGCAACACACTACCATGAGATCTGCGAACTCGAGAGGCTATTAGGCCGGGTAAAGAACTACAATGTCCTTGTGAAGGAGTGGAAGGATGAGATCCTTTTCATCAGGAAAATCGCCCGCGGCCCCTCGAGCAAGAGCTACGGGATCTACGTGGGTGAGATCGCGGGTCTCCCCGAAGAGGTCACGGGGAGGGCAAAAGAAATTTTGAAATATCTGGAGAACACAAAGTATAATGATTCAAAAATAAAGGGTTTATCCTCCGAGTCAGGTTTGTCGGGGCTTCAGCTCGGTCTTTTTTCCGGTGACGGCGAGATGGAAGAGGTAATCCGGGAGCTCGACCTCCTGGACCCGGAGAGGATCACGCCTATAGAGGCGATACAGATACTCTCCCGCATGAAGGAGAGGGTGGAAAAGTCTAAAAAAAGACGGTGATACCCATCGAAGGCGACAGAACATACCCGTTCCACCGGAGATTCTCCCAGATTATTATCCCCTTTACCCTCTTTACCCTTCTTCTCCTTGCAATCGCATATATCCCAGCCACATTCTCCGCCCACGCTTCTCTCATCGACAGGGAACAGAGAGAACGGATCAGGGAGATTGACAGGGAACTCAGGGATCTGAAAAAAAAGGGAACTCCAGGGAGGGTTGTCCCGGCGGCCCATTTGAAGGGAATCCGATACTTCTCCAACAGGAAATATGCGCGTATCGTCCTGGACCTGTCGAAGGTCCCAGATTATAAACTGGACAGGAAAACAGGAAAGGTTATGGTCTCCCTTAAGGGGACTGGCCTGCAGGTTCCCGCCAGGGAGTGTACGGTCAAGGCTGAGAAGGGAATCCTCAGCTGCGTTACTGCCTCCCGCAAAGGTGGGGGAGTCTCTGTCGAGATTGCCCTCTCAGGCCCGGCGAGATCGGAGATATTTTCCCTCCATGGACCCGACAGGCTAGTAGTGGACCTTTTCAGGACTGATGGTAAGGGGAAGGACGAAAAGAAAGAAAAGGCGGTTACGATTACTGGAAATAAGGCATCCCCGCCCGGGAGGATCGTAGTGGTAATCGACCCCGGCCACGGGGGGAAGGATCCGGGGGCGATCGGCCCCAGGGGAAGGAAGGAGAAGGATATAGTCCTCAGGATTGCCCTGAAGCTCAGGAATTACCTCAAGAAGGATAAAAGCTTCAAGATATACATGACCCGGATGAGGGATACCTTCATTCCTCTCGAGAAGAGGAGCGCCATTGCGAATGGCGTGGGAGCCCATATCTTTATCTCCCTCCATGCCAACGCCTCGAGGCGTAGGAGCGCCAGGGGGATCTCTTCATTCATTCTCGGGAAAAAAGCTACGGATAGGGAAGCCCTCGAGCTGGCCATGATTGAAAACGGCGTGGTGATCAAGAATGACAGGAAGGTGAACTATATCCTCCGCGACATGATCAACTATGGGAAAGGCCGGGAATCGCTTAAGCTGGCGAAGGTAATCAACGACAGCATTATCTCGAAAGTAAAGAGGAGGAGGAAAAAAGTTATTAACCTGGGGGTGAAGAAAGCCCCCTTTTACGTACTCTTCGGCGCGGCCATGCCCGCTGTCCTCGTGGAGGCATCCTTCATCACAAACCCGTACGGTGAACGGTACCTGTCATCAGGCTGGTATCAGGAGGCCATCGCAAGGTCCATATACGACGGCCTCAAGAAATACGTGAATATCTCAAAAATGGCTTACTATGGAAAAACCTACAGGTAAAAAGATGGGGGAGGAAATCGGCTATCTGGTTGATTTCAGTCCTTTCGTTCCCCTGGAAGGAGACCCCTTCAGGAGATCACTCAAGAAACGCCTCGAGGAATACAGAGAATTCATTGAGAAGGGGCACCTCGCCGGGTGGGGAGGCCTCGAATCGGTTAGGGTGAACACGAAATTCTTTGATTCCCTCGTCTGTTTCCTCTATGAAAATGCAAAGGAAAGGTACTATTCAAGGTACCCCCGGCTTGACTTCCCCCTTTCCATTATCGCAGTGGGCGGATACGGAAGGAGTGATCTCTGCTTCCAATCGGACCTTGATCTGCTCTTCCTCTATCATTACAAGGTTACGCCTTTTGTGGAAGCGGTGACGGAAGAGATCCTGTACGAACTCTGGGATATGGGTCTAACGGTGGGTCATGCGGTGAGGAACGTGAGAGAAGCGGTCTCCTATGCGAGGGAGGACCCCACCGTGAGAACGGCCCTTTTGGACTACAGGTTTGTTTGCGGAAACCGGGAATTCTTCGAATCGATCCGGAAGAATCTAGACAATTTCCTCCTATATTCAGGGGGAGACCGGTTCATAAAGGAGCGGATTCACGCCCTTCGGGAACGTCATAAGAAGCGCGGGGGGGTGGTATACCTGCTGGAGCCAAATATCAAGGAGGGGATGGGGGGGCTCCGTGATCTCCATTCAGCCCTCTGGTCCCTCAGGGTGAAGTTCAAGGCGAGGGGGTTGCACGACCTGATGATGAAGGGCGCCATCACAGGCCGGTCAGAAAAGAACTACCATTACTTCATGGACAATCTCCTGAGAATCAGGAACCATGTCCACCTCATCGCGGGGAGGAAGAATGACATTATTACCTTCGATGTCCAGGAGGATCTCGCCAGGTTCTGGGGGTACCGTGACATTGGGACCGTCCGTGGGGCTGAGAGGTTCATGCGGTTCTATTACATTATTTCCACCCAATCCCGGCAGCTTTCGGAAGAGTTGATCGAGGATGTGGAGAGGCACCTGGTGAGGAATGTCCCCCTCCATATCAAGCTCAGGGAAAGGTCGGTGATTGACCATCACTTCGTGAGCTACAGGGAAAAGCTCTACGTGAAAAGTTCCAGGTCCTTCGTGTCGGACCCCCGCCTGTTGATTACAATATTCGAGCAGTCACAGAAGATGGGGACCCGCCTCTCGAGCCAGGCAAAGAGGAGGATAAAAAAGGTTCTGGGAGTGGTCGATGAAGGGTTCCGGTATGACAGAGAGATTGCGGAAGGGTTCAAGGGAATCCTTGAAAGGGGTACCTCCCTGCGTGATGTGCTCATGGAGATGAACGAATGCAGGTTTCTAGGAAAGTTTATCCCTGAATTCTCCCATCTCTACTTCCGGGCCCAGCAGGATATCTACCACCGCTTCACAGTGGATGTTCATTCCATCATGGCGGCCTCCGTGATCCCGGGGATCGAAGAGAGGTTGGGGAGCAATGGAGATGTCACTGATGAGGAGCGCTATTTCTACGAAATCTACCAGAGGGTTGAAAACAGGCCCCTATTCCTGCTGACGGTCCTGTTCCACGATATCGGGAAGGGGCTTGGACATGGCCACAGCAAGATCGGGGAGAGCATGGTAGAGGCGATCATGCAGCGTATGGGTTTCTCAGCTGAGGAAGTGGAAGAATGCAAGTTCCTCGTCCTCAAACACCTCGAGATGTCCCACCTCGCTCAACGAAGGGATATGCACGATATAGAAATGATCTACAATTTCGCCAACCAGATCGGAACGGCGAAAAGGCTTGATATGCTCTACCTCATGACCTATTGCGACCTGAAATCGGTGGGGGAAGACTCGTGGAACGAGTGGAGGGGCATGCTCATCAAGGAACTCTACGAAAAGGGGATGAATATAATCGAGCAGGGGGAATTCAAACTCCCGCCTTTCCATTCAATCCTGATTGAAAAGAAGGAAAAAATCACGGAATCCCTCTCGGAATTCAACGAAGGTGAGAGGGAAAAGTTCCTCGATGAGGTCCCGGAGCGATATATTCTTTCTACTCCTGATGACAGGATCTACGGGCACTTCATGCTCCTTAAGGAGTTCAAGGGAGATCCCATCATCACCCTCAAGGCTTTTCCCGACATGAAATTTTCTGAACTCCTTATCATATGCAACGACACTCATGGCCTCTTTTCCAGGATTGCAGGTGTCCTTGCGGCCCACAACATCAACATCCTTGGGGCAAATATCTCCACATCGAAGCACGACATCGCCCTCGATACCCTCCAGGTAAATTACCTGGGAGAACCCCTCGTGGACAAAAGCAAGGTGGAACGCCTGAGGCATGACCTGCGCAGGGTGATTAAAGGGGAGCTGGAAGTGGAACCCCTCCTGGAGAAGAGGGCGTCCACCATTCGGAGGGGGGAGAAAATGTTGAAGTACCGCCCCACGAGGGTTCTCATCGACAATGAAACCTCGAGCCGGTACACGATCATCGACATCTTCACTTACGACAGAGTGGGGCTCCTGTATGATATTACGAGGACCCTCTCGTCCCTCGGTCACGAGATAAATCTTTCCAAGATATCCACCAAGGCGGACCAGGTGGCTGACGTCTTTTACCTCGTGAACAGCAGGGGGGAGAAGATCACAGACGAGGGTGAACTCGAGGAACTTAAGAAGGCCCTTTACGATGCTTCAGAGGGAGAGTGATGTGATCAGGGGCCAGGGGGAAGATTCGGCTTTGCTGATGGAAGAGTACGGAGATTACATGAAAGTAGAGAGGGGACTGTCAGGAAACACTGTGAAGTCCTACACCTTGGACCTGGGGATATTTTTGGAGTTCCTCTCTAAGACGGGGAAGACACCGGAAGGTGTGGACCTCGAGGACCTGTATGAATTCTTCGTTATCCAGAGGAGGGAAGGGAAAAAAACAAATTCTCTTTTGAGGATGCATTCATCCCTTGGGGGCTTTTATGAATTCCTCCGTGACAGAAAAATAGTGGCCGAGAATCCCCTCGGTCTCGCAGAAAGGCCCAAGAGAGGGAGGACCCTCCCTGAATTCCTGACTTTACGGGAGGTGGAAGCGCTGGTGACCGCACCCGACAGGGCGACCATATTCGGTCTGCGGGACAGGGCCCTCCTGGAACTTCTTTATGCCACTGGAGGAAGGGTGTCAGAGGTACTTAACCTGAAACCGGGCGATGTAAACCTCGAGGCGTCATACCTGGTACTTTATGGGAAAGGGGACAGGGAGCGCATTGTTCCCTTCGGAGACCACGCCGGAGAAGCCCTGGAAGGATACCTGGATGGGGGGAGGCCCCGCCTCGCCATGAGGGGGGGGAGTGGCTTCCTCTTTCTCAACAGGTTTGGCAGGAGGCTTTCACGGCAATGGGTATGGAAGCTGATCTCCTCGTATGCCCTTAAGGTTGGAATCAGAAAAAAACTTTCTCCCCACGCACTACGCCACTCCTTCGCGACCCACCTTCTCGTCGGGGGGGCGGACTTAAGGACGGTGCAGGCACTCCTGGGGCACGCGGATATATCCACCACAGAGATTTATACTCACCTCAAATTGAAAGAATTGCGTGATGTCCACAGGAAGTTCCACCCGAGGGGATGAGGGCAAATGGAAATCATCACATCCCACGTGAACTCAGATTTTGATACAATCGCCTCTATGCTCGCGGCGAGCAAGATCTACCCCGACGCCTATATTGTGCTTCCCGGTGCAAAAGAAGGGTCGGTGAACGATTTCCTACTCAAATCAGCTATATACGCCTTCAAAATGAAGAACGCAAAGGAGATAGACCCGGAAGAAGTAAGGAGGGTAATCCTTGTGGATATACGGAACTCCTCCAGGATAGGTATTTTCAAGGATATCGTCGCCAGGGATGATGTGGAGGTGCATATCTATGACCACCACCCGGAAGAGGAGGCGGATATCGATGCAGAGTTGGAAATCATCAGGCCCGTGGGGGCGACCACCACCATCCTGGTCGAGATACTGAGGGAGCGGGGGGTAGGGATCACTTCTGACGAGGCTACAGTGATGATGCTTGGCATTTACGAGGATACTGGATTTTTGAGCTACCCATCCACCACACCGAGGGATTTCAAGGCGGCCACCTACCTGCTGGAACAGGGAGCCGATCTTGCAATCGTCCGGGATATCCTTAGCAGGGATATGACTGCCGAACAGGTCTACCTCTTATACGACTTTATCAATTCTTCCCATGTGTACGCCATTCACGGGGTGGACGTGGTCCTCGCAGAGGCCAAGCGGGAGACCTATATCAAGGACATTGCCGTGGTGGTTCACAAGTTGAGGGATATTGAGAGCATAAACGTCCTGTTCACCATCTGCCAGATGGGAGACAGGACCCTTGTTATAGGGAGAAGCAGGATCAAGGAGGTGGACACAGGCGCAGTGCTCAGGGGCCTTGGGGGAGGAGGGCACTGGTACGCCGCCTCGGCCACTGTGAAGGCCCTCACGACTATTCAGATAAGGGAAAAGATCCTGCACTTGCTCTCATCTGAGGTGATCCCGAAGAAAATGGCCGAGGACCTGATGGCGGGCCCGGTGAAGACGGTGGAGTCCACTTTGACCATCCTTGAGGCCCACAATATCCTCACAAGGTTCAATATTAATTCACTTCCGGTGATAGGCAGGGGAAAACTGTCGGGCATTATTACACGGCAGATAGTGGAAAAGGCCCTTTATCATAACCTGGGTGACCTGCCGGTTGCGGACTATATGATCACAGATTTCGAGACGGTAACCCCGGAGGATGACCTTGACCGCGTCCAGGATATTCTGATCGGCTCCAACCAGCGTATCCTCCCGGTTGTTGCGGGAGGAGACCTCCAGGGGGTAATCACCAGAACCGATCTTATCCGCTACCTTCACGACCTGAGGGAAATCGCCGTAGGGAATGAAAAAAAGAGGGGGGAACGATATTATTCGCGGAAAAAAATCATCACGAGCCTCATGCGGGAACGTCTGCCGCAGCGAATTCTCGATCTCCTCAATGCACTGGGGGACACGGGCGACAGGTGTGGGATGAAGGTCTACGTGGTGGGTGGGTTCGTGAGGGACCTCCTCCTCAGGCAGGATAATTTCGACATCGACGTGGTAGTGGAGGGTGACGGCATCGAGTTTTCCGAGATGATCGCGAAGGATATATCGTGCAGGGTAAGGAGCCACAGCAAGTTCGGTACCGCAGTGGTTATATTTCCAGACGGCTTCAAGATCGACGTTGCCACGGCGAGGGTTGAATACTACAGGGAACCTGCTTCCCTCCCTGTCGTGGAGTACAGTTCAATCAAACATGATCTTTACAGGAGGGATTTCACCATCAACACACTCGCAGTCGGCCTAAACAGGGACCACTTCGGGGAGGTGATCGACTTTTTCGGGGGTCAGAGGGATCTCAAAGACGGAATCGTGAGGGTGCTCCACAACTTAAGCTTCGTGGAGGACCCTACGAGAATCCTCCGGGCCATCCGTTTCGAGAAGCGTTTCTACTTCCAGATCGGGAAAAATACACTTGGGCTCATCAGGAATGCGGTAAAACTGGGCCTCCTCGAGAAACTTCCAAAGCCGCGGATATTTGCCGACATGGAACTCATCCTCAAGGAGGAGCGGGTGGTGGAGATCATCGAGGAGATGAGCAGGTTGAAACTCGGGAAATCGATCCACCCGAAGTTGAAACTGGAAAGAAGCCAGATGGGGCTTTTCCAGGACATGAGGGAAGTGTGCGTATGGTTCAACCTGCTCTACCTCGACATACCTTACAAAGAGTGGGTCTGTTACCTCCTGGCCTTAATGGACCCACTGGAGGCGGACGAGGCAGTTTCCTTTGCCAAAGAATTTGGGGTGAGGAAGAAGGTGATGGAGGTTATCCGGGCCACCAAGAGTGAGGCGGGCAAGGTAATTTATACCTTTCTCACATCACAAATCATTTCTAAGAAGGGGATCTACGACCTCTTGAAAGACCTTCCCATCGAGACCATACTCTACATGATGTCCAAGGCAAAGAGCGAAGATATCAGGCGCTACATTTCAATGTATTTCACCAGGCTCAGGACCGTTTCCGTGTCTATCGGCGGGGATGAACTCATCTCTATGGGGCTCAGTCCCGGCCCCCTCTTCAAGACGATATTCGAGGATGTACACGAGAGAAAGCTGGCAGGTGAACTCAAAACAAGGGAACAGGAGACCAGGTACGTGAGAGATAAGTACGTGGATGGCCGCGGCCGGAAGGGGGCGTGATGGAACAGGCAATTCGGTTACTCTCCATCTACGCGATCCCCCTGCTTATCGCGATCGTTTGCCACGAGGTTGCCCACGGATTCGTGGCGGACCGGCTCGGAGATCCTACCGCCCGTATGCTCGGGAGGCTTTCCCTGAACCCCATTAAACATGTAGATATATTCGGGACAATTCTCCTTCCGGCTATCCTGATCATCTCTGGAGCGGGGATCATATTTGGCTACGCCAAGCCGGTGCCAGTCAACCCGGTGAATTTGAGGGACCCAAGGCGTGGAATGGTGTACGTTTCTGCCGCAGGCCCGGGAGTCAACCTCATAATCGCAGCAATCTCGGGAACTCTCTTCCGGCTCATTGCGCTTGCATCTCCTGAGTCCGTAAGGACAGCCGCATTCCAGGGGGTGCATGCTCAGCCGTCGGGAGGGCTCCAGATGGTCCTGGTGCCCCTTTGTCTTATGCTAATCGTGTCAACCCAGTTCAACGTGCTCCTTGCCCTTTTCAACCTGATCCCCGTCCCGCCCTTAGACGGGGGGCGCATCGTTACGGGTCTCCTTCCCCCTAAAAAAGGCGATGCATACGGGGGGATCGAGCGGTACGGAATGCTCATTGTGATCCTGTTACTCTTTCTCGACCCTTTTGGTATAATGAGCAGGCTTTTCGGTCCGGCAATACAGATAATGAGCTCCC
>CAYSOQ010000023.1:0-11548 GCA_964432685.1 uncultured bacterium | reverse complement strand
CAGTGCACGGGGAAACCGAAGGAGGCAATGATGGGATTCAAAAAACTTGCAGTACCCCTCGTATCTTGCGTGTTGATCTTACTCCTTTTCCCCGCAGGGGGAGGGACGAAGGAATTGACCATACCTTCGGGGAGTAAAAGCTGCGTATCCTGCCACACGAAGAAGAAGGTTGGGGCAGCATCCATTTCCGAATGGAAAATTTCGACTCACGCAAGGGAAGGAGTTGGGTGTTACGACTGTCACAGGGCTGACTCGAAAGACCCTGACGCATTCAAACACTACGGAAAGTACATCTCCATCATCTCATCCCCCAGGGATTGTGCAGCCTGCCATGAAAAGGAGTCGAAACAGTTTCAGGGTTCCCACCACGCGAAGGCGGGAGAGATCCTCGGTTCCCTCGACAATTTTCTCGGTGAGGTAGTTGAAGGGCTCCCCGCCGCGATCAACGGGTGCAAACAGTGTCACGGGTCAATCGTGAAAGTTATCGGGGGAGGGATGCTGGATCCTGCCACATGGCCCAACACCGGGATCGGGAGGATCAACCCGGACGGTTCAAAAGGTTCATGCACCGCATGCCATTCCAGGCACCTCTTCAGCGCAAAAGTCGCCAGGAGGCCTGAATCGTGCGGGAAATGCCATCTGGGGCCCGATCATCCCCAGAAGGAGATTTACGATGAGTCCAAACATGGGATCGCATTCTACGCGAACGTGGACCGCATGAACCTGGAGGGGGAATCGTGGGTAGTCGGCGTCGATTACACGGCAGCCCCCACATGTGCCACGTGCCATTTGGGCGCGACACCCGACCTTGAAGCGACCCATGACCCAGGGGAACGGATTTCCTGGACACTCAGACCCATTGTTTCTACAAAGCTTTCTAACTGGGAGGGAAAGAGGGAGACGATGAAAACGGTATGCATCAACTGTCATGCCAGGAAATATGTTGACGCCTTCTACCGCCAGTACGACCTGTCCATTGACCTGTACAATGAGAAGTTCGCAAAACCCGCAAAGAGTATCATGGGAAAATTGCGAACCAAAGGGAAGCTGACTCCTACACCCTTCGATGAGAAGATCGAGTGGACATTCTTCTTCCTGTGGCACCACGAAGGGAGAAGGGCTCGCCACGGATCTGCCATGATGGGCCCTGACTACACCCAATGGCACGGATTTTTCGAGGTGGCAAATCGTTTTTACTTCGAACTCATCCCCGAAGCGGAGGAACTCCTTCCCGGAGTAACAGAAGATACTTTGAAAAAAGACGAGCACAAATGGATCAAAGGGATCAAGAAGGAAGACAGGGGAAAGATCCTGGAATTCTACAAGGAAAGATACGGTCAATAAAAAGGCCGCGTCCATTCCATTAACCCGGGTGTAAGTAATATTGAAAAGGCGGGAAATTGCCCGCCTTTTTTTCTCTTATCTGAAAGGAAATTGTGGCAGGCAAGATATATTTTCACCCTGTTTCCATGGTGACAGCGCAAATATTATGTTGTATGTTCAGCATGTTGCATGTCGATCACGAAATTCGTGATCTCTTGTCGAATAGAGTGCAATCGGGGGGGAGGATGGGAAGAAATTTACGGCTTATTCTAATTACCATTCTCATAACAGGACTTGCTTCCTTCAAAATATCAGTTGCAAGAGCCGAGTTTCTCTTCCCTTTGAAAAGCATATCCCCGCACACGACTCCACGGGGAAGGCAAGACGTCAGGATCGGGGTGACCCACAATAACGGGGAACGGCTTCTCTTCCAAAATGTTGACAGAAACCGCAAATTAACTCAACTTCCCTCCAGCCATCTGGCAATCGGCGTATCCAGGAATGTAGAAATTCTCTTTGAATATTCCTTGCTTTACCTCGAACAGAAAGGGCAAAATTCTAAATTTGGATCGGGTGACCTGACAATCACCGGTGTATATCAATTCCTGAAGGAAGGAGTGGTACTCCCACTCGGGAGCTTTAATTTCGGGGTAAAGGTGCCAAATGCTGACGATACACATGGGTTTGGCACCGACGAGTCCGACGTCTTTCTCGGAGGCTTCTTCTCCAAGAGATCTGGTGATTTCAACTTCATACTGAACGCCGATTTTGCTCTCCTTGGCAACCCCTTACCTACAGACAGTGAGCAGGATGATGTGTTCCGGTACAGCATTGCAGGAATCTACCCGCTGAAGGAAGATATTCACGCGCTAATCGAACTCGAAGGGATAGAATTCTCCCATTTTGGGAACAATCGACGTTTTTTAAGGGGTGGGTTCACCTTTTCATTCAACAGGTTTAAGTTCGACATAGGGGGAGCGGCCGGGCTTAACGATGGATCGGGAAATTATCAGGTTCAGGCGGGTATTACTCTGATGCTGGGAAAAGAAGAAAAAATATCCTACTGCCCCTGTCCCCCTCAATAGAATCGATAGAAAAAGAGTGTAACCCCGAGTAACAGACTCGTCACGATACCCGCAGGGATGGTTTTTCTCAAGATGAGAGGTTCCTTGCCCACCCCGTTGCAGAGAGGCGTCGCAATGGCAACCTTGAAGGGACTTGAAATGCTCCCCACTCCCGCTCCCACTGCGAGGACAGATACGGCTATGGCAGGGTTCAGCCCCAGAAGAGTAGCGATGGAAACCTGAAGTTTCCCGAAGAGCATGATGGAAGCAATCCCGTACCCTGTCAAAAACGTTCCTGACCAGCCGAGGAGGGGGATGAAGAGCAGATAGAATATCCCTGTGTGCCGGTAGAGGCCCTTCGCGATTAAAACAGCAATGTTGGAAGAAGGAGTCACAGAGGAAAATTGCGGATCAAAGCCCGAAAATGAAATAACCTGCCCCATTGCGCCAAAGAGGGCCATGGCTATGGCAGCTCTCGAACCTTTCGGAAAGTTCTTTTTCAGGAGTGGGTAGATATCCCCCACCTTTCCCCCGCCTAAAAGGATCCCACAAAGAGATGCCAGGATAAGATACGTATAGATATCCGTGAGTGGGTTCACTGAAATCGTGTGGTTCGTAACTACAGACAGGGATAGGGTGAAATATTCGGATATACCCTTCTTTATCGGAGATATGAGATTGATTCCCAGGAATAGGAGCAGAATCAGCAAGTAAGGAAACCACTCCCCGGGGCTTAGCTTTTCTCTCTTCCCCATGTCCCGGGATTCGGATAATGGAGAAGTTCTCTCATAAAGTGTTAGAAAGAGCAGGACCGCCCCACCGCCGAAGACTCCCGCCATTTTGTAGGTAATGTATTTTACCGACAATGAAACAAAGAGTCCAAGAATGAGGGGAGACACAGACAGAAGAATCATATCTTTCTTCTTCCACCCCCCCTCTTCGAGGACGAAGGGAAGGAGGAGAAACATGATCAGGGAACCTGCGATTGAAAAAAGCGTAACAGGTAACACCAGATTCTCGATAGAAATCCCCGTTGCGAGGGATAGTACGGTGAGAATTATTCCAGCGAACTCGAGGGTGAGCAGTGCTGAATATCCCCAAATGGATAGAATTGCAGAATCTTCCGGGCTGAACCCTTCCTCGTAGCAAAGGGGAGCAGTGAGGGGTTCTGCAATGATCCCCATACCCTCGAGGATATTTGACAGGCCGAAGGAGAGGATAACCGCTTTTCCCAATCTGCTATGGACCCTCCGAAGGAGCAGTCCCCCCATCCTTTTCAGGGATCCCGTGGAGACGAGAATCTCTGCAAGAAGGATCCCCGTGTATACGACGAGGATAACCGGTAAAGTGGTAAGGACACCATCAATGACCGATAAGACTACTACCTTCAATGTAGTGGAAAAATAAAAATGGACGATTGAGGCAGTAAATAGCAGGCCGGCAAACCCTGTTAGGATTATCCCCGTCCTGAAGATAAGGATTAGTGCAGTGATGAAGAGGACAGGTGATATGGCAACGAGAAAATCCAGTGGTCCCTCCGAAAACAGCTGGTACAATGGCCATCATAATAAAAAAGGTACTAAATAGGAAGGGAAACCCCGGGACATAATGTTGTATGGGATGAGCAGACATAACAGATTGTTTTAAAAGAGAAAACAAGGTGACAGAGCAAATATGCAAAAGGTGTGGGTCAGCCTGTGGTAGATCTGCCTGGGCATGAAAAGGCGGACGGGAAAGCGCTTCCTCGTCCGCCTTGCATGTACGGTTTTTACACCATAAGGGGGGGGATCAGGAAATCTCTTCGTATACTTTCCCCACCATTTTTGCTGAGGGCGTAAGGGTCTTCTCTCCCTCTTTCCACTTTGCCGGGCAGGCCTCATCTGAATGGCTCGAGAGATAGGTGTTGCAGTTGAATTTCCTCAACAGCTCGTCTGAATTCCGTCCAACATTGAAGTAATTCACTTCGGATGACACTAACTTCCCTTCCGGGCTGATGATGAATGTCCCTCTGAGTGCTATGCCCGCCTCTTCATCATAGACACCAAACATCCGGGAAATCTTCCCCGTTGGGTCCGCCCCCATCTGATATTTCACATTTTCCAGGAGCCTTTCATCCCGGTGCCACGCAAGGTGTACAAATTTCGTATCTGTACTCACGCTGATGATCTCTCCTCTCGAGTTACTGATCTCCTCATGCTTCTCGGCGACATCCGCAAGTTCCGTTGGGCAAACGAATGTAAAATCAGCGGGATAGAAAACCAGGATGACCCATTTCTTCTCCGATTTCAGAGTCTTAAGGCTTACCTCACTGAAATCGCTTTTTACCGGATCGTAGGTCTCCATGGTAAATTCTGGAACTTCCTGACCTACCTTGACAGGAACATGTTCACTCATACCTTCCTCCTTTTCATGATTTCTTTCTTCATTATTGATGCCTCGTCGGGAGAAAGGTTGCAGAACTTCCAGAAAAATACCTGGCAGGAGATTAAAGTAAAAATATCCTATTTTAAACGTTTTTTCATCGCCCGTTCAATGTCTCTCTTCGCCTCCCGTGCCTTGTAATCTTCTCTCCTGTCGTACCTGCTCTTACCCCTCGAGAGACCAAGTTCCACCTTCACGTACCTCCCCTTTATATATACTTTCAAGGGAATGAGGGTAAGTCCCTTCTCACGGGTTTTTCCCACGAGATAGTTGATTTCTTTCTTCGTCATGAGGAGCTTACGCTCCCTCTCGGGGTCTATATATCGAGCATCCGCGTGAGTATATGGAGGAATGTGCAAGTTGTAGAGGAAGAGTTCCCCTTCCTTGACACGGGCGAAGCTGTCCTTCAGGTCCACTTTCCCGAGACGGATCGATTTTACTTCAGAACCCCGAAGGACAATCCCCGCCTCGAACTTTTCCACCACTTCGTAGTCACGGCGGGCCCTCCTGTTTACAGTTACTGTCTTTATCCTTTCCATACGCGCTGATTATACATTGTGAACCTTGCAACTCAAAGGGTAATGGGCCTGCCCCCCACAAATGTACCTATCACATGGGAGGGTTCCCCCTTCTCGATAAGGGCATTCAGGGCCTTCCCCGGGACTGAAGAGAGTTCGAGGGTAAAAAAGTCCGCCTCTCTCCCTTCTTCGAGTGATCCGATGAGATCGCTGTATCCGATGATCTTCGATCCAGATAAAGTGGCGCTTTCGAAGAGTTTCCCGTACAGATCCTGGGAGCCCATGGAACCGTGATAACCGTCGGCAAAACTTCTCATCTCCTCGAACATGTCTATTTTGCCGCAACTCCCCCTGCTGTCCGTGCCCAGCCCGAAAAGAAGTTCTCCGTCTATCACCTCGAGTGGCGGGATTTCCCCTGTGAGAAACCTGTTTGACCGCACACAGAAAATAAATGGAAACCCCTTGGCAGCCAAACTCTCTATCTCTTCCGCCTTGAGAAACGACCCGTGTACGAGAGCAGACCCGGGGGGAACCACATTCTTTACAACCTCTGGAAGATCCTCCCCATACCCTTTAAACCCTCCCGTATCAATGGACAAGACGTCATAGACCTTCTCCTTTATCTCCCCCTTTCCGGTCCGGACAAATTCCATCTCATGTGAGGATTCTCCTAGGTGGATCTGGATGGGCGCATCCTCCCCCGCAGAGAACTCAGAGCACCACTTCAGGGCCTTGCGGGAACATGTGTATAGTGAGTGTGGAGATATGCCGACCCGAAGGGTTTTTGTCCCCTTATCGATGGAATCGAAGGCTCTCGTAACACCCTCCTTCCCGATGGACAGGGCTTCTTCCCTCATCCCCAGAATCTCCACGTAGGCCCTTAATCTCATAGGAATATCTTCGATAAGGGAAAGGTCTCCGTAGGAGATTTCTCCTACCGATGTTATTCCGCTCTTCGCGCATTCCCGCAGGGAATCCCTGAGATTACCCGCCAACTCTTCTCTGGATGCGCCCTTTTTCCACTCGATCACCCCTAAGAGCCAACCGGGAAAATCTCCTCCTTTCACCCCTAAGGTGGGTGGAATTAAAAGATGGGAGTGGGCATTCACAAATCCGGGGGAAATTACCACGCCTGGGAAGTCGATCCTCTCGGTTCCTGAAGGAGCAAGGCGCGTGGCCTGTCTCAACTCACCGGAATAGATGATTTTTCCATCAGAAACAAGAAGGCCCCCAGGGGCATAACTCTTCTCCCTGGAGGCCTGGAGTAGTGAAGATGAAAAGAGTGTATATTCAGCCATTCGCCACGTTGAGCTTCTTTACCCTGTTTTTATTATCCACATAGACCAGGCAAGGCACGTGGCTTACAGCCTCATTCTCTTTGTAAACCGAATAGGAACAGATGATTACGAGGTCCCCCTTTGATACGAGCCGGGCAGCCGCACCGTTAAGGCATATATCCCCTTCACCCCTCTCCCCCTTGATTACGTAAGTGGAAAATCGGTTCCCATTGTTTATATTATAGATATCCACCTGCTCATATTCGAGAAGATGGGCTGCGTCCATGAGTTCCTCATCAACAGTAATACTCCCTTCGTATTCCAGATTCGCATCGGTTACTCTAGCCCTGTGTATTTTCGATTTCAGCATGGTCCTTTTCACTTTTCCCCCCTCCCGAGTATGATATTATCTATCAGCCTGGTTGCCCCAACACGGGCGGCAACAGCAATGACGGCGGTACTGTCGATCCTTTCGACACTGCCCAGGCTCTCCCCATCCCTTATTTCCACATATTGAATGTCAATTCCATCACCGGCCTGGATCACCCTTCTCACCTCTTCTCTGATCTTGTACGCGTCCCGCTCCCCGGATCTGTAAAGAGCTTTCCCAGCGAAGAGGCCTCTTGAAAGTGAGAGGGCACGAAGGCGCTCATCTGGAGAAAGGTAGACATTCCGGGAACTCATGGCAATCTTGTCCTCCTCCCTCACAAGCTCACACCCCACGATTTCCACCTGGATATCCAGGTCCCGCACCATCCTCCTGATAACAACGAGTTGCTGGTAATCTTTCTCACCGAACAGTGCAACATGGGGTTTTACCGCATTGAATAGCTTAAGCACTACCGTTGCCACACCCCTGAAGTGTCCCGGACGATAGTCCCCGCAAAGCCCCTTTGAAACTCCTTCCACTTCCACATAGGTCTGATATCCAGATGGGTACATTAAGGAAGGATCAGGCATGTAAAGGGCGCTGACCCCAACTGATTCGAGTTTCCTCATGTCACCCTCTTCATCCCTGGGGTATTTCTCAAAATCTTCTCCCGGCCCGAATTGTGTGGGGTTGACAAAAATCGATGCCACCACTACGTCAGAAAGCTTCCTCGCCTTTCTCACGAGAGTAAGGTGGGCTTCGTGGAGATAACCCATTGTAGGAACAAACCCGATGCGTTTCCCCTCACCCCGGATAGCATCGGACCATCCGCTCATGGCCGCTGAGTTCCTGAAGATTTCCATCACTTATCCTCGAGAAAGAAAGACTGTTCTCTGCCAGGAAAGGTTCCTGCCCTCACCTCTGACGCATACTCCCTGACGGCTTCTTCCACTGCTGCGGTCAGGTCTGCAAAGCGCTTCACAAACTTCGGTTTGAACTCCCCGGAAAGTCCGAGCAAATCGTGCATGACGAGGACCTGACCGTCACAGGCGGCACCGGCCCCTATCCCTATAGTAGGAATTTTCAGAGATCCCGTAATCTCTTCGGCAACTTCCGAAGGGACCCCCTCGAGGACGACGGAAAAGGCCCCGGCCTCTTCAAGGGACCTTGCATCTTCTATGAGCCTCTTCCTCGCTTCCGCTCCCCTACCCTGGATTCTGTACCCGCCCATCTTGTGGATGGATTGGGGAGTAAGGCCCACATGCCCCATCACAGGGATGCCGAAGGAAGTAAGTTTCTCAACGATGGGCCTCACCTTCACTCCTCCTTCGAGCTTCACAGCTTCTGCCCCTCCTTCCTTAACAAGCCTGCATGCATTTTCAAGGGCCATCTCAGTAGATACCTGGAAGCTGCCAAAGGGCATATCGGCGACGAGGAGGCTTCTCTCTCTCCCCCTTGTTACTGCACTGGTGTGCCTCACCATATCTTCCATCGTAACGGGGAGTGTGGTGTCGTATCCGTACAGAACCATCCCCAGGGAATCTCCCACGAGGATAATATCCACCAGGGGATCGAAGATTCTGGCGAAGGGGACATCATAGGCGGTGACCGCGACGATCTTCTCTCCCGCACCCTTCATCCCAATAACGTCTGGTATGGTGATTTTTCTTCCCATTATCCCCAAAAAAAAAATGCCTTCCAGACGGAAGGCATTGATATATTCCTAATGGTGTGGCCGATGCCGGCCCGCCAGCCTCCCGTCTCGGTCCAATCAGATGGATCCAAGCGGTATATAGTGCTGAACGCCTTTCTTTACACCCCTTACTTCCCTTATCAGATGATTGAGATCCCTTGGAGACCCTACAAAATCGATCTCCGAGGTATTAACCACCAGTAGGGGTGTATCTACATAATGAAAGAAAAACTCATTATAAGCTTCGCTCAAAGCCTTCAAATAGTCAAGGGGAATGTTCCTCTCATAATCAAGATTCCGCTTCCGTAGCCTGTGCATGAGAACTTCGGGTTTCGCCTGGAGGTAGATAACCAGATCGGGGTGCGGAATGGTTGCTCCCAGCAGTTTGAAAAAGGCTTCATAAAGATTAAGTTCGTCGTCTTCGAGATTCATGTACGCGAAAATCTTGTCTTTCTGGAACACATAGTCACTCACCAGCCCCTTGTCGAAGAGATTCCCCTGGAGAAGTCCCCTCTGCTGCCTGTAGCGGGAGAGGAGGAAAAATATCTGGGTTTGAAAAGCGTACTTGCTCCGATTCTCGTAAAACCGGTCGAGGAACGGGTTTTTATCGACTTCTTCGAGGACGAGCCGGGATTGGAAGACATCTGCCAGGATCCGTGCGAGGGAAGTCTTCCCTACGCCAATGGGGCCTTCCACCACGATATAACGGGCTCTTCCCGAAGCTTTACTTATTCTTTTTCCCTCTTCCATTTTGCGAAAATCCCTTAAAGGAATTAAGATTGCGATTTTTGATTTTAATTCCTATCCCGGGCTCTGTCCATAACAATAATGTATTCTCATGCCTTACCAGAGTCTTTATTTGCGAGAGCCACGTACCGGTCCACAGGGATTTCCTCCGGCCGAGAGCGTGGGGAGATTCCCGAACTCTCGAGGAGTGAGATGAGCCTTTTTTCCCCTCCCCTCTCAAGGAAATGCCCCTTAAGAGCATTCCGGATCACCTTTCTTCTCATCTGAAATGCCCTGTTTACCAACCCCTTAAATAATTCAAAGTCATCTATTACCCAGGGGAGATGGGGGGTAAAATCTATTTTGATGAAGGCAGAATCCACTTCAGGGGCAGGGTAAAAAGAGTTCCTGGAAACGGGGAAGAGAATTTTCACACCCGCTACTGACTGGAGGATGACAGAGAGTGACCCGTACTCCCTGCTCCCTGGAGAACTTGCGAGCCGCCTTGCCACTTCCTTCTGAAGCATGACCCCGCAACTTGCGAGATGGTTCCTGAAGGAAACGAACTTCATTACCAGATGGCCAGATGCAGAATAGGGAAGATTTCCCACCAGGGTGAGGGAAGTTCCCCCTTCATCAACCCATTTTTCAATAAGGCCTTCCCTCAAATCAAGAAAATCCTGCTCGAGAACGATCAATCCGCTCCCTTTCAACTCATTTTCGAGGTACCTGGCAAGACGCCCGTCGATTTCGATTGCATGAAGTGACGCAGCTTTATCGAGGATGAGACGGGTGAGGGCTCCGAGACCAGGGCCCACCTCGACCACGTGGGCACCCCTGGTAACGGAGTGGGCAACTATTTTTCTCGCTATATTCTCATCGGCCAGAAAGTTCTGCCCCAGGGATTTACTGGGATGGATACCCAGGTCTTCGAGAATTCTCGCAGGATGTACCATGTCAGTACCGGATGTTTGGATAGGCGTTTAAACCAAATGATGATGAGTAGCCGCACTCGAATAAGCGAAAACCGAAAGATGCGACCATAAGGGCATTATCCGTACAGAAAGAAACCGGTGGAACATAGAGTGCAAAACCCTCCTCCTCCACCCTCTCTCCCAGCCTGGTCCTGAGCCTGGAGTTTGCAGCCACACCCCCGGAAAGGACGAGATGTTCGATCCCCCTCTTCCGCGCACCGAGTATCATCTTTTCCGTCAAAACTTCTACAACTGCTTCCTGGAAAGATGCACATATATGGTGCAGGTTCTTCCTGGTATAGTTCTCCCCCTCTCTCCTCACATAATTTACCACGGCAGTCTTTAACCCGCTGAAGGAGAACTCATAGCTCTCGTCTTTAAGAAATGCTCTTGGAAAATGGATAAACCCCGGGTCCCCCGATTCAGATAGGCGGTCGATGGCAATGCCTCCCGGGTACCCCAGGCCCAGGAATTTTCCCACCTTGTCGAATGCCTCCCCGGCCGCATCGTCCCTTGTGTGTCCAAGGGTGATAACCTGGTCGATCTTCCTTGCCTCAAACATGACCGTGTGCCCACCCGAGACAACGAGCCCGATGAAGGGAAAGGGAACCTCCTCATTCAGGAAAATGGAGAAGAGGTGTGCCTTCACATGGTCCACCCCCACTATGGGAATGGAAGAAAAGTAGGAGAGCGATTTTGCGAAACAGAGGCCAACAAGAAGGGAACCGATGAGCCCCGGGCCCATGGTCACAGCAATAAGGTCTATATCCTTGAGGGAGAGGCACGCATCATCCATAGCCTTGTCGTAGAGAGGCACAATAGTCCTCAAATGTTCCCTGGATGCAATCTCCGGGACAACGCCTCCATAAGGGGAATGAACTTTGATCTGCGACACAAGGGGATCAGAGAGGATTTTATCCGGCGTCTCGAGGATTGCGACGGAAGTATCGTCACAGGAAGATTCTATTCCAAGGACTTTCATGTCAATCCATCAAAGGATATTCGCAGCGAGTTCTGCGAGGTCCGACCGTTCACCCTTCTGGAGCATTATGTGGCCGGGCAGGGGCTCCCCCTTGAACTTCTCCAGTTCTTCCACAACAATAATGGGAATAATGACCCGATTTTCCCGAAATTTGAAGATGGAATAGGGGTCGTAGAGCAATACGTTTGTGTCAATTACGA
>CAYSOQ010000022.1:0-11745 GCA_964432685.1 uncultured bacterium | reverse complement strand
TGTGATACGCTTATTGTGCTCTTATGTCTTCGATTGCGACATCCTCCACCTCTACCTCTTCCTCTACAGTCACATGTGTATTTACTGCAAGGTATTCTCTCCTTCCGGTACCGGCGGGGATGAGCCTTCCCATGATCACATTCTCTTTCAGCCCACTTAAGGTATCCAGCTTCCCATTTACAGAGGCTTCCGTGAGGACCTTAGTGGTTTCCTGGAAGGATGCGGCCGAAATCCAGCTGTCTGTAGATAATGACGCTTTGGTGATACCAAGGAGTTGCGGTTCCGCAATCGCACCTCTTCCTCCCTCCCCCATGATTCTGTCGTTTTCTATCCGGAACCTCCATTTTTCCACACTCTCTCCAACGAGAAACATAGTATCACCTGAATCAACGATCTTCACGCGCTTTAGCATCTGCTTCACAATAACTTCGATATGTTTGTCGTTGATCTTCACGCCCTGGAGGCGGTACACCTTCTGGATCTCATCAACGAGTAATTTCGCGAGTTCCTTCGCACCGAGAACCTTGAGAATATCATGAGGGTTGGGTGATCCTTCCATTAAAGATTCCCCTGTTTTTATTCTTTCACCGTCGTGAACGATAACATGTTTGCCCCTTGGGATTACATACTCCCTGGGTTCCCCCACATCAGGTACAACAGTAATCTTCCTCTTCCCCTTGATATCCTTTCCCAGACTAACAATTCCGTCGATTTCTGAAATAACTGCAATATACTTCTGTTTCCGTGCTTCGAAAAGCTCTACAACCCTGGGGAGCCCCCCCGTGATATCTTTCGTTTTGGTAGTCCCCCTGGGGATTTTCGCGATTATGCCACCCCCTTCAAGCTGGTCCCCCTCTTCAACCATGATATTCGCTCCGAGTGGAAGGAGATACCTGGCTTCTGCCTTGGAATTTGGAAGCTTCAGAGTCTTACCCTTCGCGTCTTTGATGGAGATCCTTGGGCGTGCGTCTGTGTCTCTGGGTTCGATAATGACCCGCGATACTTTGGACGTAACTTCGTCTACCTGTTCCTTGATAGTAATACCTTCCTTGATATCACCGAACTTGATCTTACCTGATACCTCTGTGAGAATAGGGATATTCCAGGGGTCCCATTCGGCCAGGCGGGTGTTCTTCTCGATATTCTGCCCTTCTGATACAATTAGTGTCGCCCCGTAGGCTACGGGGTATTTTTCCCTCTCGCGGCCAGCATCATCTATTATGACGATTTCCCCGTTCCGGGCCATCGCCACGTGGTTTCCATCTTTCTTCTTGATAGTATGGAGATTATTGAATTTCACTATTCCCGCATTCTTGTTCTCTATGAATGACTGCTCTACGCTCCTGGATGCAGCACCCCCGATGTGGAAGGTCCTCATGGTTAACTGTGTGCCGGGTTCACCGATAGACTGGGCGCCGATGATCCCAATAGCCTCACCCATATTCACCATTTTACCTCTCGCTAAATCTCGTCCGTAACATTTTGCACACACACCTTTTCTCGCCTGGCAAGTAATCACCGAGCGAATCATAATGGAATCTACACCCGAATCTTGAGTCCTTAATGCCTTCTCCTCAGTGATCTCCTCATCAACGTTGATAATCACCTCATTCGTGACGGGGTCTACCACATCCTCCAGGGCAACCCTTCCGAGAATCCTGTCTGAAATATTATCGATAATCTCCCCACCTTCTATAAGGGCACGCATTTCAACCCCCTCGAGGGTTTCACAATCCTCCATGGAGATCATACAATCCTGTGATACGTCAACAAGCCGCCTTGTGAGATACCCGGCATTAGCAGTTTTAAGTGCTGTATCAGCAAGTCCCTTTCTTGCCCCGTGGGTAGAGATGAAGTACTGGAGAACAGAGAGCCCCTCTCGGAAATTCGAAGTGATAGGGGTTTCGATGATCTCCCCGGTGGGTTTCGCCATGAGCCCCCTCATTCCTGCAAGCTGCCTCATCTGTTTGTCCGATCCACGTGCGCCTGAATCAGCCATCATATAAATTGGGTTGAATGATTGTATCTTTACCGCCTTGCCACTGCTGTCAGTAACCGTCTCGGTCGCCATCTCTTTCATCATCTCCGATGCAACCTCCTCGGCTACACCAGACCAGATGTCCACAACCTTGTTGTACCTCTCTCCATCCGTGATGAGTCCTTCGGTATATTCCTTCACCACAGATTCAACCATCTTTGTGGCCCGTTCGATGAATTCCTGTTTATAAGACGGGATCTTGAGATCATCGATGGAAATCGATATCCCAGAATAGGTTGCATACTGGTATCCCAGCTTCTTCAACCTGTCTGATAGAATGACGGTTGCCTTCTGGCCACAATTTCGGAATGAGTAATCAACGAGTTCCCCGAGATCCCGTTTTTTCATAGCCTTGTTTATGAGAGAGAAAGGGATCTCTTTAGGAATAATATCGAGTAATATTATCCTGCCTACAGTGGTGTCGACGATTTCGCCCTTGATCCTCACCCGTATATTCGCGTGAACATGGACTTCCTTGGAGTCGTAGGCAACCCCCACCTCTTCCGGCGAAGAGAATATTTTCCCTTCTCCGAGCACACCTATGCAGTCCCTGGTGAGATAATAAATTCCCAAAACGATATCCTGTGTTGGGCCTATTATCGGTTTCCCGTTAGCCGGAGAAAGAATATTGTTGGTTGACATCATCAGGACCCGGCTCTCGCTCTGGGCTTCTATGGATAGAGGAACATGGACTGCCATCTGATCGCCGTCAAAATCAGCGTTGAAAGCTGTACAGACCAGCGGATGAAGCTGAATTGCTTTCCCCTCGATGAGGACCGGTTCGAAAGCCTGTATCCCCAGCCTGTGCAGGGTAGGTGCCCTGTTAAGCATTACCGGATGCTGCCGTATCACTTCCTCGAGGGCATCCCATACTTCCCTGGGCTCCTTTTCCACCAGCTTCTTCGCCTGTTTGATGGTCGTGGAATGCCCCCCTTCCTCCAGCTTGTTGAAAACGAAAGGTTTAAAAAGCTCAAGGGCCATTTTCTTGGGCAGCCCACATTGATGAAGTTTCAAGTTGGGGCCTACTACAATGACGGACCTCCCCGAATAGTCGACACGCTTTCCGAGAAGGTTCTGACGGAACCTTCCTGATTTTCCCTTCAACATGTCGCTCAACGATTTCAGGGGACGCCTGTTCGATCCTGTAATGGTTTTCCCTCTCCTTCCGTTATCGAAGAGGGCATCAACGGATTCCTGAAGCATTCTTTTTTCGTTCCTGATTATGATGTCAGGTGCGTTGAGTTCTATCAGCTTTTTGAGCCGATTATTCCTGTTGATTACCCTCCTGTACAGGTCATTCAGGTCGGAAGTGGCAAATCGGCCGCCGTCCAGCGGAACGAGTGGCCTCAGGTCGGGTGGGAGAACGGGAAGAACATCGAGGATCATCCATTCCGGACGCTGGTTGGATTCACGGAATGCCTCGATCACTTTGAGCCGCTTCGAGTACTTTTTTCTCTTCGCCTCGGACGCAGTGGTAGATATGTTTGTTCTCAGTTCTTCCGAGAGGGAATCAAGGTCGAGTTCTCTCAGGAGTTCTTTCACTGCCTCGGCGCCAATTCCCACGCTGAAGTCGTCTCCAAATTCCTCTCTGGCTTTTCTATACATTTCATCCGAAAGGGTGGCATACTTTTCCAGATCAGTGCTCCCCGGATCGATGACGATATATTTTTCGAAGTAAAGGACAGCCTCCACTTCTTTCATGGTGAGGTCCAGAATGGTCCCAATCCTGCTTGGAAGGCTTTTCAGAAACCATATATGGGCCACAGACGCTGCCAGTTCTATGTGTCCCATTCTTTCCCTTCTGACCTTGGACTGAATGACTTCGACACCGCATTTCTCACAAATGATACCCCGGTGTTTCATCCGCTTGTATTTCCCGCAAAGGCATTCATAATCCTTTATGGGGCCGAATATTTTTGCGCAGAAGAGCCCCTCCCTTTCAGGCTTAAGGGTCCTATAATTCAAGGTTTCTGGTTTCTTTACCTCTCCATGGGACCACTTCCTGATCATATCCGACGACGCAATTGCAATCCTTATGCTCGTTATGTTCAAGGGATTTTTCGGACTTTCAAGTATTCTTAAGAAATCATCCAATTTATCTCTCCATACCCATAGTTACCGGGTTATTCTTCATTCGTTAGATCAACATTCAGGCCGAGTGCCTGGAGTTCCTTGATAAGTACATTAAAAGACTCGGGAAGGCCAGGTTCGAGAATAAATCCGCCCTTAACAATTGACTCATACATTCTCGCCCTTCCTGGGACATCATCTGACTTCACTGTGAGAAATTCCTGTAAAGAATGGGCAGCACCGTACGCCTCCAGCGCCCAGACTTCCATCTCTCCAAGCCTCTGGCCGCCAAACTGGGCTTTCCCTCCCAGTGGCTGCTGGGTAACGAGTGAATAGGGGCCAGTAGATCTTGCATGGATCTTGTCATCGACCAGATGGTTGAGCTTGAGCATGTACATTACACCCACCGTTACATTTCTCTTGAAAGGTAGCCCGGTTCGGCCATCGTAAAGTACTGCCTGGCCGCTTTCTGGGAGGTTGGCCATCTTCAGATATTCTTTGATTTCTTCCTCCTTGGCCCCCGCGAAAACGGGTGTCGCCATATGTACCCCGTTTTTGAGCCCTTCGCCAAGCTTCATAATATCTTCCTTGGGAAGTTTCTCTATGTACTCACTGAATTCTACAGAGTTATACACTGTTTTGAGCCACTCTTTCGTATCAGAGGAAGAACCGTTATTCCGTATATACATATCTATCTGTTTCCCCAATTCTTTCGCAGCCCAACCCAGATGGGTTTCCAGTATCTGCCCCACATTCATTCTTGAAGGCACCCCGAGAGGGTTTAATACGATATCCACAGGAGTTCCGTCTTCAAGGTAGGGCATATCCTCTGACGGTAAAACCATGGAAATCACACCCTTGTTTCCATGACGCCCCGCCATTTTATCCCCAACTGACAGTTTTCTCTTCATCGCAACGTAGACTTTTACAGTTTTTAACACACCTGGAGGAAGCTCGTCTCCCCTCTGAATCCTGTCGAATTTTTCCGCAAACCTCTTCTTGATGATCTTGATGTGCGCATCTGAGAGATCCAGGATTTCCTTAATCCTCATCTTGATTCCAGGATCGTCTGCCAGCGTTACATCGGCCAGGCGATCTCTGGGAATCATCTTGAAGACCTCCTCGGTAATTTCCTTGTTCTTCTGGACAACCACAGAAGACCTGTCGGAAGACATGATCCTAGAGCCCGCGATTTTGCCTACGAGAAGATTCTTTATCTTCCCCAGGGAATGTTCTCTGATAATCCTTGTCTCATCATTCTGGTCCCTCTTGAGAGCCTTGATTTCCATCTCTTCCATCGTCTTAACACGCTCATCCTTCTCCCCACCCTTTCGGGTGAATATTTTCGCATCAATCACCGTTCCATCGATACCGGGAGGCACTCTGAGGGAGGTATCCTTTACATCTCCTGCCTTGTCACCGAATATTGCCCTGAGCAGTTTTTCTTCCGGCGTTAGCTGAGTTTCACCCTTGGGAGTTACTTTCCCAACAAGTATGTCGCCGTGCTGGACATGTGCGCCGATCCTCACGATTCCACTTTCGTCAAGATTTTTCAGGGCCTCTTCTCCCACATTTGGGATATCGCTCGTGATTTCCTCTTTCCCAAGCTTCGTTTCACGAGCCATACATTCAAATTCTTCGATGTGAATCGACGTATACACGTCATTCCTAACCAACCTTTCATTGATGAGAATTGAATCCTCGAAGTTGTAGCCGCCCCATGGCATGAACGCAACCAGGACATTCCTTCCGAGTGCAAGTTCTCCCTGGCTCGTGGCAGGCCCATCTGCGATGACTTCCCCTCCGGTTACCTTCTCGCCAAGGCTCACGACAGGCTTCTGATTGATACATGTGTTCTGGTTGGAGCGCATGAATTTGTTGAGGTTGTAGATATCTGCTCCGTATCTCCCCAGATCATCAGGAGATTCAGCCTTGATTACAATTCTTGTCGCATCCACGTACTCCACTTCTCCCGGCCTTTTCGAAACGACCGTTGCCCCGGAATCTGCAGCTGCAATGCTCTCTATGCCGGTTCCAATAATCGGCGACTCTGTTTTAAGAAGTGGGACGCCCTGCCTCTGCATGTTTGCCCCCATGAGTGCACGGTTCGCATCATCATGCTCCAGAAAAGGTACCAGTGCTGCGGCAACCGAAACGAGCTGATTCGGAGAAACATCCATGAGGGTAATCTCCGAAGAGTTAACCATGGTGAATTCACCCTTCTTCCTTGCGATAACGATCTCATTGATGAAGGCCCCCTCACTATCGAGTGGGGCGTTCGCCTGAGCGATAACATGTTCCCCCTCCTCTATCGCAGAGAGGTATTCCACTTTATCTGTAACCCTTCCTTCATCAACAATCCTATAGGGTGTTTCGATGAATCCGAACTCATTAACCCTTGCAAAAATCGCAAGGGACCCGATCAATCCAATGTTTGGGCCCTCCGGAGTCTCGATGGGACATATCCTCCCGTAGTGGGTAGGGTGAACGTCTCTCACCTCGAACCCAGCCCTGTCCCTTGTTAGCCCCCCTGGTCCAAGTGCGGAGAGCCTTCTCTTGTGGGTGATCTCAGACAGGGGATTAGTCTGGTCCATAAACTGTGATAGCTGGCTTGACCCGAAAAATTCCTTAATCTGTGCAGAAACCGGTTTTGAGTTCACGAGATCGTGGGGCATGGCGGTTTCGAGGTCCTGATGAGTCATCCGCTCCCTAATAGCCCTGTCAACCCTGAGTAAGCCGTCCCTGAATGATTTTTCTACGAGTTCACCTACCGTGCGAACCCTTCTGTTGCTGAGATTATCAATATCATCACCCTCTCCAACCCCGTTCTTCAGGTTGATGAGGTATTTTATAATTAAAACAATATCCTCTTTCCTGAGGGAAACCTGGTCCAGCGGAACATCTCTCTGGTTGAGTTTGTAGTTTAGCTTGAGCCTGCCCACGCGCGACAGTGAATACCTTTCCGGATTAAAAAACAGGTTGTTGAATAGGTGGTCGGCAGCCTCGAATGTTGGCGGGTCTGTAGGGCGCAATTTCTTGTAAATCTCTTTGAGTGCGGCCTCCCTGTCCTTGACCTTGTTCTGCCATAGATCTTCCCATATACATTTATCCAGATTCGAAACAGGACAGATTTCGAGTTCTAAAATCCCGTGAGCCCTTATGAGGTCGATATCTTCCGGGGTAATCAGTTTCCCTGCCTCAATCAGAATCTCCTCCTGGGAGGAACCCGGGATATCTCTCACACTCACGAGTCCTTCGAGATCCTCGAGTGGGAGGTTTACGCTGCCATAATCCAGATCTGCAAACCTCTCGGCTTTGTACCTTTGAACCTTCTGACCTTTCTTGAAAATCACATTACCCGTTTCGGGATGTTTCACCTCGATTGGCGTCCGTTTCCCGATAAGTTCGAGAAGATCGAGTTTCTTCCCATATGTGCTTCCCTTGATGGTAACTACCTCGGCCTTGTAGAACTCTCTCAGGGCATCCTCGATGTTGTAGCCAAGGGCCCGCAGGAATATTGCAATTGAAAACTTCTTCTTCCTGTCGATCTTCACGTAGAGAGATTCTTTGTGGTCAAAATCGAAATCGAGCCATGATCCGTTATTTGGAATTATCCTCGCGGAATAGGAAGTCTTCTCAGTAGATCCTCCCCTCCCTTTGTCCTTCTCGAAATATACTCCGGGAGACCTCTGTACCTGGCTCACGATTACTCGCTCGGTTCCGTTGATAATAAATGTCCCTTTATCCGTCATGAGCGGAATCTCACCGAAGAATACTTCCTGCTCTTTTACATCCCGTATCATCCTGTTACCCGTGGATTCATCCACATCGAAGAGGACAAGCTGAAACTTTACTTTCATAGGTGCCGCATAGGTCATTCCTCTTTCCCTGCACTCCTCCTCGCTGTACTTGGGAGGTTCCATAGAGTAACTAATAAAATCGAGCTGAGCCCTCCCGTTAGGATCCTCTATGGGGAACAGATGTTTAAACGCCCCCTGAAGACCCTTGTCAGCACGCTTGTCAGAAGGAACTTTCCCCTGGAGAAAATTCTGATACGACTCCTTCTGAAGTTTTATGAGGTGGGGAATCTCCAGAATCGTTTTGATCTTGGAAAAAATAACCCTCTTTACCCTGTTATCGTAATTGAGATAGCCCATCTTATCTCCCTGGCGAAAGAATTGTCATTCAAAGGCCGGATGGACCAGCCTTCAATTAATCGGGTTTACTTGATCTCCACCCCTGCACCAACTTCTTCAAGCTTATTCTTCGCCGCTTCCGCTTCCTCTTTTGATACTCCCTCTTTCACTGCTTTTGGGGCACCTTCGACGAGATCTTTCGCTTCCTTGAGACCGAGACTGGTGAGTTCCCGCACTGCTTTGATGACGTTGATCTTTTTCTCTCCAAAGTCTTTCAGGATGACATCGAACTCTGTTTTCTCTTCTGCAGCTTCTGAAGCTGCAGCCTGGCCGCCCGCTCCTCCCATAGCAACTGCGGCAGGTGCCGCAGCAGTGACACCGAATTTGTCCTCCAGTTCCTTTATGAACTCCGAGAGATCCAGAACTGACATTTCCTCAATAAATTTGATCACATCTTCCTTGGTAACAGCAGACATTACTTCCTCCTTGTTCCGTTATTTTTCCTCTGTATTTTTCTTCCCCTCGATTGCAGCCAAGACAAATAATAATTTCCGGTGAATTCCTGCAAGTGTCCTCACGAAGCCATTTAAGGGGCCTGCGATTGTCCCTACGAGCTGAGCTAGTAGTTCATCTTTCCCTGGCAATTCTGCAAGTGTAGCAATCTCCTCTCGAGATATTGTTTTTCCGCCCAGGAGCCCTGCGAAGGGTGTTAACTTCGGTACCCCCCGGGAAAAGGTTTTCATCGCCTTGGCCACGCTTGCAGGATCTTCGTAGGCGAACACCAAAGCAGTAGGCCCCACGAGGTCCTTGATGAGCGGTGCCAGGGGGGTTTCTTTTGCGGCGATCTTGAGGAGGGTATTTTTCGTAACTTTGAACTCTCCACCTGCATGCATGATGCTCTTCCTCAAATCGGTTGCCTCGGCCACAGTTAGCCCGCTCATTTGAGTAAGGATTGTGGCCGTCTGTCTCGAGACCTTCTCCCGAAGACCAGCTACGATCTCTTCTTTCTCTTTTCGCGTCTTTTTCGGCAAATGTGTACACCCTCCTTTTCTTTGGAATCACTCAGTCAAAGAAGAAGGGTCAAGGATATCTCGCAGCCATGGATGAAATATCTCGTCTAGGCAGGAATCCGACATCCGTCATCTTTACCACCTTCCGCGAACCTGCTGTCTCAGACAAAGTGTATTTTCCGGTTACAGTTTCAATTCATTCAAAACCTGTGTGACATTTAGTTTAATGCCGGGACTCATTGTGGATGAAAGGGTGAGGCTTCTAACGTAAGTGCCCTTCAAACTCTGGGGCCTGGCTTTTAATATGGCGTCCATGAAACTCACAACGTTTTCTTTCAGCCCATTCTTGTCAAATGACTTTTTTCCAACGCCTGCGTGAACCACACCTGTACGGTCTACTCTAAACTCTACCCTTCCAGATTTCAGTTCTTTTACAACTTTTGCGACATCGAAGGTTACCGTTCCAACCTTGGGATTCGGCATGAGGCCCCTCGGCCCGAGGATTTTCCCTATCTTACCTACTTTCCCCATCATATCGGGGGTAGCAACGGCTTTATCGAAGTCGAGCCACCCCTTTTGAATCCGTTCTATGAGGTCTTCCCCTCCTGCGAAATCAGCGCCTGCCTCCCTTGCCTCCTTCTCCTTTTCCCCCTTTGCAAAGACGATAATTTTAGTCTCCTTGCCTGTCCCATGGGGTAAAAGGACAGATCCTCTCACCTGTTGATCAGGATATTTCGGATCTACCCCGAGTTTAATCGAAACCTCAACAGTCTCGTCGAATTTTGCGAATGAGGCTTTACTTAGTATTTCTAATGCCTCTTCGAGATCATACTTTTTCTCTCTATCGATTAGTTCTACCCCGCGGAGATATTTATTCCCTTTCTTCACCATCATTTACCTCACTAAACGATTTCTATTCCCATGCTCTTCGCTGTACCTTTAACGGTCTCCACAGCACCTTCCAGGTCATTAACGTTCAGATCAGGCATTTTGACCTTTGCGATCTCCTCCACCTGTCCCCTGGACACCTGTCCCACTATATCCATGTTTGGGACACTGCTTCCTTTTTCCAACCCCGCTGCTTTCAGGAGAAGGATTGAGGCAGGGGGTGTCTTCGTGATGAAACTGAATGACCTGTCTGCATATACCGTGATGACGACAGGAATAATCATCCCCTCCTGCTCTTTAGTTTTCCCGTTGAAGGCTTTACAGAATTCCATGATATTAACCCCGTGCTGGCCGAGCGCGGGGCCCACAGGGGGAGAAGGGTTTGCCTTCCCTGCTTGTATCTGCAACTTTATCTGTCCAATCACTTTCTTTGCCATGGTTCTTCCCGTCCTTAACTTTTTTCTATTTGAGTAAAATCGAGTTCCACGGGGGTCGGTCTCCCGAAGATGGATACGGAGACGGTTACCTTCCCCTTTTCCTGGTTGATATCCTCTACAATTCCATGGAAATTATTGAATGGGCCCTCCGTGACCCTCACTAGTTCCCCCATCTCGAAACTGATTTTCGGTTTGGGCCTCAACTTACCCTCAGCCATCAACTGCCTGATCTCTTCAACCTCTTCGTCAGGAATGGGCTGCGGGGTTTTCCCTCCAACAAAGCCTGTGACTCGCGAGGTCCTCCTGACAAGGTGCCAGGTACGATCGCTTAATTCCATCTGAACGAGAAGGTATCCAGGGAAAAAACTCCGTTCTTGTGTCTTTTTCTTCCCTTTCTGCGCTTCCATGACTGTTTCAGAAGGAATTAGAATATCGCCGAAAGAATCTTCAACCTTCTCAGCGAGTATCTTCCTTCTCAGCGCTTCTTCGACTCTTTTCTCGTATCCCGAATACGTCTGGACAACATACCAGTTCTTAGGCATCGTAAGTAACAACCCTTAAATTTGAAGTAGAGATTGTATTGCCCTGCCGATCCCGAGATCAACGAGTCCCAGGAACAAAACAATTATCATAACCGCTATGATTACCACCACGGTAGTACCGAATGTTTCTTTCCGAACAGGCCATGTTACTTTTTTCATTTCAACTTTGAACTCAGAATAGAAGGTTTTTATTTTCTTCCCTAGCGAAATAGATCCCTTTTTCGTATCCCTTACAGGATCCATCGTGCTCCTGACTCCAGGGAGTCTTTCGAAAAGCCGTTCTTTGAATGTCTTCGCCATTTTTCCCTTCTGAGATTAACTGGCAGGCCAGGAGGGATTCGAACCCCCAACACCCGGATTTGGAGTCCGGTGCTCTAGCCGTTAGAGCTACTGGCCTATAAAAATCCTATTTAGTTTCCTTGTGCATCGTATGTTTCTTACAGGAAGAGCAATATTTCTTGAGTTCCAGCTTATCTGTTGTCTTCTTCTTGTTTTTCGTTGTCGTATAGTTCCTCTCTTTACATTCCCCGCACGCGAGGGTAACGATATCTCTCATTTTTGATTACCTACCCCTTACTCTATTATCTGGGATACCACTCCGGCACCCACTGTCCTTCCACCTTC
>CAYSOQ010000021.1:0-11771 GCA_964432685.1 uncultured bacterium | reverse complement strand
TGCGGCCAGGTCCGATTATGATCTCACGATCAACTTTCATATTCTATTTAAAGTCCCTCCTCGAAAATACTGTCCGTGCAATGAGGAGTACTATAATCACATAGACACAGAAATAGGCACCCACGAAAAGAACATGGTGGAAGTCAACACTCACACCATATACTGCCATATTCTTGAGATTGAAATTTTCCAGGTTCGGGAGGGTATAGTAGAGGAAGAGAAGAATCGGCTTCATGATCCCCGACCCCGCTC
Organism: uncultured bacterium; assembly: GCA_964432685.1. Classification (GTDB taxonomy): domain Bacteria; phylum Desulfobacterota; class Deferrimicrobia; order J040; family J040; genus CAYSOQ01. Next base: position 11,519 of record CAYSOQ010000021.1, on the reverse strand, counting down.
TTTCCCCGAAGTATTTCAAACTGGGGCTCAAGTGACCGATGAAAAAGAGGAATAGGGTAATTATCGAGCTAAGCGTGGGAGAGGAAAACGATGAAAAAAGGATCGCGATTGCAGTAAGGAGGAGCAGTTCGAGGTAGATAAAGAATGCCACTGTGAAGAGGTCGAGATGAAAGGCCCCACTCTGGAGAAACACAGTGAGAACAAGCCCCGATATCATGGCAACAGTGGTGACCAGGAGAGTAATTGCGAGGCCCGAAAATTTTCCCACGAGGAACTGGAATCTGCTCACCGGCTTCGAAACAATTGAATAGATCGTCCGTTTTTCCACTTCTTTGTTCACCAGTGTGATCCCGATGAATATTGCGATCACCGCCCCAAATATATGGACGCAGGCTAGGCCGAAATTGATGACAATCCGGTCGAAGTCTCCTAAAGACAGGCCGGCGAGAAAATAACTCAGCCCAATCATGATGATGGCGAAAGCAAGAAGACTGTAAAGAATCCTGTCTCTGATGGTCTCGCGGAAAGTATTTAACGCAATTGAGCGGATCTTCAATGTTCATTCTCCCCAATGATATCCACGAAGAGTTCCTCCAGGTTTACTCTCACAGGGATCACCGCTTTCAACCTCCCTCCACATGCCTTGACTACATCTACTGTTCTATCGATGTATTCATCCCCGGGAACCCTCACAGTTACCGAATCATCCCTGACAGTCATGGAAAGGCAAATATCCCCCAGGGCATCCCTCATTTCCCCGGGATCCCCTACTCCACGAATATCGAACTCGTAGTACTTCACAACACCTTCTCCGAGAAGTTCCGAAATCACACCATCGGCGACCTTTTCACCCTCGTTCAGTATGCAGACACGATCTGCGAGAAGTTCTACGTCGGAAATAATGTGGGAACTGAAAAATACAGTCTTCCCACGTGATTTGAGGTCTCTTATCAACTCCCTGATTTCCATCCTCCCGATAGGGTCCAGCCCCGACATGGGCTCGTCCAGAATAACGAGCTCCGGGTCATTGATCAGCGCCTGGGCAAGTCCGATCCTCTGGAGCATCCCCTTCGAAAACTTCCGGAGTTGAGTATCCCTCGATTTCTTAAGGCCTACAGTCTTGAGCAGTTCCTCCACCTTTCTCTCCACCGTCTCCCTTCTCATGCCGAATAGGGATCCGCAGAAAAAGAGGAATTCCCTGGCGGTGAGATACTCGTAAAAGTAAGGGTGTTCAGGTAAAAACCCGATTCTTCCCCTGTCTACCGAGGCGAGTGAATCTCCGAAGAGTTCGACCTTTCCCTCCGTAGGAAATACGACTGAGTTCAGCACCTTTATGGTAGTGGTCTTCCCGGCACCATTGGGGCCCAGGAAACCGTACAACTCATTTCTCTCAACTTTGAAGGATATCCCCTTGAGTGCACTGTAGGGTTTCATCATAAAACCCGTGCGGTACACTTTCGTGAGTTTCTCAACTTTTATTACCGGACTCTGTTTCATATTGCGCTACCTTGGCTTGTAAATCTTCAGGCGCCTTTTAACCTTAGAACTTTGAGCACCTTTCCCTTTCCTGTCTAAGTAGTACACGCCTCCAAAAGGTTCTAACGGAATCGCGGAAAGTATTTTCCCCTTCACGAGATCCTCGATCCTTTCCGGATACGAGCCAAATTTCTCCTCATACAAATTCGCTGCCCTGTTTAGAATCGTAATATCCCGTTCAACTGCCACTTTCCTTATACGTTCTGCAATACGAGCCTTTAAAATCTCATCTTCCGTTTGATGATACATCTTCTCCAGGAAATCCAGTGCAGTTTCAGGTTTGTTCGCCTCCGCAAGGAGCCTGGTTGCGAGAAGAGGAAGATAAGTTGGTGCCCCTTTCATCCTGCTGGCCATCATAATGTACCGGGCAGCATTTTCAGGTTCCTGGAGGTGGAAAAAGTAGTCAAACCCTATATTGAAAGGAAATTTCCACTCCCCGGGTATGTTCTCCATCCCCTTCTTAAGCAACTGGATACTCTTTCCCACGAATTCCCTGTCTGATGTAAGTATGATCCCCCCGAAGAGATAGGCCGTCTCAAACTTTCCATCCAGAGTGGTAATAAGATCGAGAGACCTTTCCATCCAGGTGAGGCCGTTTCTCGTGTACTTCTTTTCGGCAGCATACTGAACAGACCTTAGCCAGTAAATATCTGCCAGGATGTGGTCAAACCCGAAAGTGAAGCGCTTAAGAACCCTCACCTCAGGGATAAAAAGATATTCAACCCTTGATCCGATGGACTTTGAATCTATGGTTCTCTGTATAAAAATAAGGGAAGTAAACCCAAGTGCCGCTAAGAGTGGAACCAGGAAGCGGGATATCTTATTTAGATTGACTATCATTTTCCCTTCATTTCCAGTTCCTTTCGAGTCACTCCATCGACATTCACAATAGACGCGTCGTACCCTTTAAGGTCCTTAATCCCCGCATATTTTTTATATACAGAGAATGCACGTTTGTAAAGGATGGCAGCTCTCTTCTTCTCCCCTTCCCTCTCGAATATTTCTCCAAGGAGATAATAGCCGTACACATAATTCGGTTCTGTGGAAACCGCTTTTCTCAATTCCTTAAGTGCTTCTTTCCTCTTCCCAAGTTCCATGAGGAGGAGCGCCCGGTTCTTCATGGCCACCACGTTGTAGGGGTTGAGCTCAAGGGCCCTCGAGTAGGCTTCCACTTCACTCCTTTGAACTCCCTTCACTTCTTCCCCTCGAAAGAGACCTTTCAACACTCCCACGGATAACAGGTAGGCCTTCCGCTCGAAGAGCCAATCCGCCCTTTCCTGTACCTGAAGAGCCTTGTTCAAATAGTCAAGTGCGCCATAGTAACGGCGGGCATCCCCCTTTAAAAGGAAAGATTTAAAATTTAGAGCCGCAATTATCTCCATGTTTTTCCCGCTCAGGGGATCCGCGTAGGAAGCCAGCCGGGCCGTCTCCAGGCTCTTTTCCACATGTCCTTCCGTAAATTCCCTCCTGGCACGCTGGGTAAGCAGGTGTCCTGCACCGGTTCCAAGCGTGATAACAAGGAGCAGAAGGGAGAGAGATGTGGCGCAGGCTCTAATCAGTGTAGTCGTCCTCAACCTGTCCCATCCATGTTTCCTCCCTTCCGCCATGAATGCGAGAAGGATAAGGGCAAGAAGTGGAAGGGCAAAGGTATGGAATACAGAGTCAAAAAAAGCATGAACCCCAACGGAAGTGAGAGCCCCTGCCACCCCCACACGAACCCATTTTTTAGGCCCCCTGCCACCCCTCCTGAAGATAAGAATTCCTGTGGAGAAAAGGAAGATGAGGTATGCAATCATCCCTATCACTCCCTGTTCCACGAGTACCTGGATGTGTTCATTGTGGAGGGTTTTTGCGCGCTTCCCATACCTGGTCACACCCTCGTAAACAGGAAAATTGTGGGAGGGGAAATAGTATTTGAAATTACCCAGGCCTATCCCGGATGGGTGGTCTGAAAATACTTCCAGGCCCGATTTGTATATTTCCATACGGGAATATCTGTACACGTCGTGGGATTCAAAAAACCTCTTTTTTAAAGAGGTTGGAAAGAGGATCAAGGATATTGCAATTGCAATGGCGACGATTGCTCCCTTCACCTTGAATCGATAGAGAAAAATGATGGTTACCCCCGCAAAGAATGAGAGGTAACCGCCACGTGATCCAGTGAGAATCAAACCCAATACAGAGACGAGGAAAGGAACGATGAAGATCTCTTCACCCTTTTCTCTTACCCTATCCCGCACAATCACCCTTGAGAGGCAGAGACAACCCGAGATGGAATAAAATTCAGCCAGGAAGTTGGGGTTGAAGAAGGTGCCCGGGGGACGGGGAATGTTAAGGGAAAAGGCTTGAACGAGCTGTATCAGGAATTCCCCCAGAACAGTAACACCGAGGATAATCGTGAAGGACCCTGAGTCGATTGATCGTTCCCGGATGCCCTGTAATAGCCCGACCAGAAAGAACAGGCACAATGTTATATTTAGCGACCATTGAAGAGAGGGCCAAATTGCAGATGCCTTCGCTGTCATTCCAGAGGAAATAAGGACCAGGAAAAATAGGGCAACGAGAGGTGCCATTAGCACTCTCGAAAAGAAGAGCTCCCTCTTTCTTACAGAGAGAAAAAAGAGGAGTATTATACCGGTCCTGACCAGAAAAAGAGGGAACTGTGTAGTGCCCCCGTAGAAGAGAGATATGATAAATATCCCGTAAATAAAGAACGGGAGGGCATTCGCCCTCCCGATCCGTGACCAGTTCACCATATTGCGGTCATGCAACATTACACGTCATTGGCCTGATTGACGAGGGCGTTCAAGTGGTTGATCGTCCACTCATCCGATGTGGTATCGTTGTCGATGTTTCCGATCGCCCCGGAAGTAAAGGCATTTTGCGTGACACCAAGTGTCGTCGCAAAAGTACCGGAGTAACCTGTGTTCCCCAACGACGTGGTTGAACCGGCGGCTGGAGGGGTGGGTATGGAGCTGGCTGTTCCAAGTCCGTATTTATATCTTGCCGTACCAACGGGTTCCCAGTTTACCTTGTCAAAGGTATTGTAGGTGTTGAATTCTCCGAAATATGAAGTCTGCGCAGTGTACACTGCCTTCAGGTTTGTCTTCGCTTCGGACTGTTTCGACTTCGCCTGGAACTTGAGGAAGTTCGGTATGGCGATGGCCGCGAGAATACCGATGATCGCAACAACGATCATCAACTCGATGAGGGTAAAACCTTTTTTGTCTCTCATTTTCCTAATCATTTGCGCCTCCTTATTATGTTGAACGATTGTGTAATTTGCCATTTCTTTCGCATCTGGCTATGGTATATACAAGGACCGTGCCATTCAATATATTAAATTTTGAAATTATATTTTCTTTTAAATTGGGGGTTTATAAGATAGATCCTGAATATTGGTCGGGTCAGGAGGAGAGGATAAGAGAAAAAGTGACAATTTTTGTCAGCTCTGGATGTGAAAATGGACAATATTTGTCAATCAGAGGTTGAGATCATCAGTCTCATTCGAGAGGGTTTTGCCATGGTTCATCTTCCACACATCGACGATGGTATCGGTATCGATGTTACCCCAACCGTATGCGCTGAAAGATGAGGTGCCCGCACCAGGGGTTAGCCCGGAAGGCTGGGGGTTCGCACTCGTGCTAAGTCCATATGTTTCATTCCCAATGGTGTAACTGTAATAGTAGTTTTTCCCCACTGGAACCCAGCGGATGGCCGCAAAACTGTTTGAATATTGATCGTTTTCCGAATAATAGGAGAGTTCTGCGGTGTAGACTGCTCCAAGGTTCGATTTCACTTCCGATCTCTTCGTTTTGGCCTGAAAATTCATATAGGACGGAATCGCGATGGCTGCGAGAATACCAATAATTGCCACTACGATCATCAGCTCAATTAGGGTGAAACCAGAACTATTCCAACGATTTTCATCCACTTGAAACTCCCTGGACAAAAGTATTTTTACAATTAATAAGCAAAGAATATACCATTTCCTCAGTCGATTCCATACTTTTCGAGCCTGTATCTGAGAGAACGGAAGGATATCCCGAGAAGTTTCGCCGCCTCCGTCCTGCTGTTACCACTTCTCTCCATGGCTTTCAGGAGGAAATTCTTCTCAATATCGCTGACGATATCATCCAGAGATGACCCCTCAATGCCGAAGGAGATGGGTAGAGAGGGGAGGTCGTCTTCCCCTCCTGTCACCTTTAGACTTTCCGGGAGGCTATCGGGAGTTATCTGGTCCTTTGTTCCCAGTATCACTGATCGTTCAATGATATTCTCGAGTTCTCTCACATTTCCCGGGAAGTCATATCGGAGTAGCATGCGCATAGCTTCAGGGGAGATTTTTTTCACATCCTTTCCTATTTCCAGGGAATATTTCTTCAGAAAGTAGTCAGCAAGGATAGGAATATCATCCTTCCTTTCCCTGAGGGAAGGAACATTGATGCATACCACGTTCAGGCGGTAATAGAGGTCGTCACGGAATGATCTCTCGTTCACGAGTTCCTGTAGATCCCTCTTCGAAGCAGAGACTACCCTTACATCTACCCGGACTAGATCGTTCCCTCCAACCCTCCTGAAGGCCCTCTCCTGTATCGCCCGCAATAGTTTTCCCTGCAGAGATACGGGCATTTCCCCGATTTCATCGAGAAATATGGTCCCTCTGCTCGCCAGTTCGAAGAGGCCCTGCTTGTTCTGAATGGCCCCCGTAAAGGCACCCTTTACGTGGCCAAAGAGCTCACTCTCGAGGAGAGATTCTGGAATCGCCGCACAGTTGATCTCTACGAAGGGGTTATCCTTCCGGTCACTCTTGTTGTGGAGGGCCCTTGCGATGAGCTCCTTTCCTGTCCCAGATTCCCCTAGAACCATGATGTTTGCTTTCGTAGGTGCAATCTTTTCGATGAGTTCAAATATCCGAACCATGGGTTCGGATGATCCGATTATGAACTCGTAGGAGAATTTCCTTTTGATCTCCTCTCTAAGCGCCCTGTTCTCTGAGATAATGTCCTTTTTCTCCAGGGCCTGTTCAACCAGAAGTTTCAGTTCCTTATTAACGAAAGGTTTCGTGACATAGTTGAAGGCTCCGATTCCCATTGCCTCGACTGCATTCTGTATTGTCCCAAATGCGGTCATGATGATGACTTCTGTTTCCGGGTGGGAATCCTTTACCTTCTCGAGGACGTGGATCCCGTCATCCTTCCCGGCCATTCTCATGTCGGTAATCACCACGTCGTAGACGTTCTCTGAGATGAGGCGAAGGGCTTCGTCAAGATTCCCCGCCGTATGGACGCCATAGCCGGTTTTGTTGAAGTAGATTTCGAGGACAGTCCTGAGGCTTTCCTCATCATCAACAATCAAGAGGTACCTGTCTTCATTCATTTCAGGCATCGTCCGCTAATTTTCCTCCGCAGCCCCTCACCATGCATTGAAGGACCGTTCCACCCTTTCTCAACTTCCTCTTGAGCATAATCCTGCTGCCACATTCGGGGCATTCCCTGTTCACGGGTTCCTTCCAGCTGGCAAAAGTACATCCGGGATACTCGGAGCAAGAGTAGAAGAGCTTCCCCCGCCTCGAGACCCTTTCCACCATTTCCCCTTTCCCGCAGGAGGGGCAATCCACTCCTACCGGATAGGGCTTCTTATTTTCACACTCAGGGGCACCGGAACAGACGAGATACCTCCCTCCACGCCACTTTCGCGCGTACATCTCTTTCCCACACACATCACACTCAACTCCCGAAGGTTCATCCCGGAGGATCTCAATGTCCCCATTCTTACCTTCTGTGAAATTGTGTGTCTGTTTACATTCAGGGTATCGGTTGCAGGCGAGGAACCGGCCGTTCCTTCCCATCCTGATTACCATCTCACCTCCACAAAGGTCACAGGGGATTCCTGTAGCAGAGAGTTTATCTTTTACCATCTCCATATGTATCTTTGCTCGTTCAAGATCCAGTTCGAATGGTTCATAAAATCGGCCAACTGCATCCCTCCAGTCGATGGTTCCCTCCCCAATCCTGTCGAGTTCTTCCTCCATGTTTGCAGTAAACTTCACATCCATGATTCGTGGAAAATTCTTCGAAAGAAGGTCCGATACAACCATCCCGAGTTCAGAAGGAAAAAATTTTCTATCCTCTATCCTGACGTACATCCTGTCTTTTATAGTCTTGATAATCGCCGCATAAGTGGATGGCCTTCCGATTCCTCTCTCTTCAAGAGTTTTGATGAGACTGCTTTCACTGAACCTCGGGGGAGGTTGAGTGAAATGCTGGGCAGGCGTAAGTTCGACGAGATCCACCTTCTCTCCCTCCTCGAGGGGGGGTAGGTTCACTTTTTCCTCTTCCTTCCCATTATCAGCTGCCTCCTCGTAGACCTCCAGGTATCCATTGAAAAGGGGCACCTGCCCCGTCGACCTGAAAAGGTAGCTCCCGGAGAGAGTATCCACCGTGGTATGATCGTACCGGGCGGAGGCCATCTGGGATGCGACGAAGCGATCCCAGATGAGCTTATACATGCGAAATTGATCGTTATCGAGGTACTTTCTCACTGAATCTGGAGTGATGAAGACATCCGTAGGCCGTATTGCTTCGTGGGCATCCTGGGCGCTTCTCCTGTTCCTGTACGATCTCGATTTTTTAGGAAGGTAATCACCTCCAAACGTTTCCGAGATGAATTTTCTCACGGAAGTTAGAGCTTCCCCCGCAACTCGTACAGAGTCAGTCCTCATGTATGTAATCAATCCAGTCACTTCCCCCTTACCTATCTCCACCCCCTCATAAAGCCCCTGTGCGACCCTCATCGTCTTGCTCGCGGGAAACCTCAGAATTTTTGAGCTTTCCTGCTGAAGCTTTGACGTAGTAAAGGGGGGCTGGGGATTTCTCCTCCTCACTTTTCTCTTAACCTTTACTATCTCGAAGACACTTCCTTTGAGTTCCCTCACAATCGTCTCAGCATCTTCTCCCACCTTGATCTCCGCCTTTTCACCATCGATCTTTATCAACTTCGCATTGAAGAGAGGTTCTTCCCTGGCACGGAACCGTGCAGTTACTGACCAGTACTCTACCGGTGTGAATGCGTTTATCTCCTTTTCCCGATCACACACGAGTTTAAGGGCAATAGACTGGACCCTCCCTGCGGAAAGCCTCTTCTGAACCTTTGACCAGAGAAGAGGACTCAATTTATACCCCACAAGCCTATCGAGAACTCTTCGGGCAAGCTGAGCCTCGTAGAGATTTTTATCCAGAGTCCGTGGATTATTCATCCCCGATTGGATCCCTTTTTTCGTAATCTCATTGAAAAGAACCCTCTTGATCCGGTCGTTTTGCCCCCCTAGAATCTCCGCCACGTGCCATGCGATGGCTTCCCCCTCCCTATCAGGGTCCGAGGCAATGAAGATAGTATCCATCCCTTTCGCCTTTTTCTTTATATTCTCGATAACACTCTTCTTGGCACGGATGGTCATATATCTGGGCTCAAACCCGTTATCCACATCGACACCGAGCCTGCTCTTTGGGAGGTCTTTCACATGCCCCATTGATGCAATAACGGTGAAGCCTTTACCCAGGTATTTTTTTATCGTACGTGCTTTTGCAGGTGATTCCACTATGATCAATGATTTAGCCATTCACTTTCCTCTCCGTAGGAACTCTGAAGATCAACATATTATAACTGATTCCCTTTGGGGGCAACAGATAGGCCCCTCTATACTTTTTTCGAGTAATACCCATCATCCCCCCTTGTGAGATGGCCCGTCAACTCCAGGGTCAGGAGGGTCGATGTTACTACTTTCACGTTCAGGCCTGTGGTTGCCACAAGGTCGTCAATTGTGACTCTTCCCCGAACATGTTCATACACTTTCTTCTCGGGTTCCGCAAGGTTCTTCTCACTCACAGTGGGATTACCTGCCCATGCTACTTTTTTGTTTTCGGTTGAAAAGCCAAAATTCTGGAGGATATCATCAATCGATGTGAGAGGAGTCGCTCCATTCTTGATCAATGTGTTAACTCCTTCCGACTGGGGGTAAAGGGGTGATCCCGGCACGGAAAAAACATCCTTCCCCATCTCCAGGGCGTGCCGGGCAGTGATCAATGATCCGCTCCGCCCTGCAGCCTCAATCACTGCGGTAAATTCAGAGATGGCGGCAATTATCATGTTCCTTATTGGAAAGTTACTCCTGAAGGGTTTCGTCCCTGGTGGAAAGCGGGAGATAATACAGCCACGCTCCTCTATCTCCATGTAAAGATTCTCGTTTTCCGGGGGATATACAATATCAAGACCTGAACCCAGAACCGCAATAGTGGTTCCTCCTCCCTTCAAGGCGGATCTGTGGGCACAACTGTCTATCCCCCTTGCAAAACCGCTCACCACCACCACTTCGTATCTTGCGAGGTCGGTTGATATGCGGCTGCAGAACTGGAGGCCTTGAACGGTAGGCTTTCTCGACCCGATTACGGCACCGGAAAATTTTGTAAGAAGAGTGATATCGCCCCTGTAGAAGAGAACCGGTGGGGAACTCCCTACCAGGCGAAGGGCCTGCGGGTATGAGGGGCGAAGGAAGGAGATGCAATGGATCCTCCTATCCTCGCATATATCCAGAATATGATCGCCGAGGATCTCTCCCTTCCCATTTTCCAACCCCTTTCGGAATTTACAATGGTTTCGTCCGCCCCTTTCGCGGTAGGTACCCTTGAGAGCGGAGATGAGATCCTGTGCCGTCACACCGGGGAAGGTTGACCCATATATGAATAAAGATCTCCATGAAATATCGCTCATCACACACTGGGCAATTCAATATCTGTGCCACAGGAAATCTTAACCGTGAACCCTATCCCCCTACACTTCTCCTCGGACTACGAGGGCCGGTACATTGAATGACTTCAGTGAATCCACCACAAAGAGGGTGGAAAAATGCTCATTCGTCCTGATAATTACTCCTTTACCTACGTATACAAGGTCACCTTTTTTTGCCAAATTTTTCGCCGTAACCGTCACGGTGAGTTTCTGAAGTGATTTAAGGGGAATGTATATGTTGAGGACGTCTCCCTTTCCGAATCCCCCCTTCTCACCACCCTTGATGTAAAGCACATCTCCCTCGCTAAACTCGTAATTCCCCTGGGCGGCACAAACGATTTCTCCTCTCTTCCCGTCCTTAAGGAGCCTCACCTCGAATGAAGGTGTCATGGGAATATGTTCCTCCAGGTAATCAGAGCGGAGAGCTTCTTCGTAAAGTTCGGTAACCGTACCAATGTACCGGTCCCTGAACTTCCCCTCTACTCTCACTTTCCCGATGTACTTGTTCTTATAACCTTTCCTTCCCATCCCGGGTACGTAAACGGGTCCTTCGACCCTGAATATCCCGAGCTCTTTCCCTTCCTTAAAATCCTTTTTAAGAGATAGGTAGACCCTGTCCCCGGGTGAAAAGATAACCTTCTCTTCGGTTGTTTCTATCATCGATCCGACACGGCCCGGTTTCCCAAGTAGAAGTTCCCCACTTGCAAGGGCTTCCTTTCTAGATAGTTTGATGGGAATTGTGGGCTTCTTTGTCTTTTTCACCACAGGAGGAGGGGGCATCTTTTTGGGGCCTTCTTTGTCGGATATTAAGAACTCCTCCCGTATCGTACCCGGAGGTATAACCACTATCTTGAGACCAGGATATATATAGTTAGGATTGGAGAGATAACGATTCATCTCCCATATATCCGGCCAGTTCTGAGGGTCTCCTAAATATTTTCCCGATATATCCCAGAGAGTATCCCCTTTCGAAACAGTGTGAACTTTCCCTTCTCCCCCTGCCCATACATGTGAAGATATGAGAAGCATTAGGGTTAACATGGGAATTCCCAGTAAAACTAACATCAGTTGTTTTCTTTTCATATGAGCCCTCTCTTCCGTCTGTCTCCAGTCATAATTACTATTAATTATGTCATAATTTGCCATTTATTATATTAAATTACGATTAATTTACATCTAAGTCAAGGAGATCTGGG
>CAYSOQ010000020.1:3427-11967 GCA_964432685.1 uncultured bacterium | reverse complement strand
ACTCGAACCCGCGGCCTCCGGCGTGACAGGCCGGCGTTATAACCAGCTTAACTACGACCCCGCAAATGGTGGGCGGAACAGGATTTGAACCTGTGACCCCAAGCTTGTAAGGCTTGTGCTCTCCCACCTGAGCTACCCGCCCAATATTCCGGATAGTTTTCCACACCCGGAGAAGAAGATTATATAACAAAACCTTGATATGGAGTCAAATATAATCTTATCATTGCGTAACTGAAAAAAACTCGGGAGCCTGAATGGACATTTTCATACTCGGTAGCGCCGGCTTCTTCGCCCGAAATATTTTCAAAGACCTTGTGGCCCATCTCCCCGGAGGGACAACCGTTACCCTCGGAGACTACGAATACAGGCCTGTTCGGAAGATCGCAAAGAGGCTGGGGGATCGTTACAGTGCCAGGATGATAGACCTGCTGGACCAGAACGCTTTCGAGAAGGGAGTTGCAGGTTCAGATATTATCGTCTCCCTGGCAGGCCCCTGGTATGCCACCGGGGAGGCAACTATTTCGGGGGCCCTATCGAGTGGAAAACCTCTCGTAATTACCTCCACGGGGGTGAGAGGCATCCCAGAAATATTTGGAAAAGCCTTCCTTGAAAAGGGTATCTCCTGCATCTCGGGAACAGCTCTTTTCCCTGGAGGACTGGAAATTATTTTAAGCGAGATGGCCAGGGTTATAGGGGAGAAATCAGCCTCCTGCGCATCACTGCAGGTAAACACGGGGAAATATGGCGGCCTTGCCTTTATCAGAGAGTACTTCTATCTCCTTTCCAATCAAGGGCCCCTTGCCCCCGCAGTGATAGATAAACCGTGTAGGTGGGAACTCACCCCAAAGGGGGTGTTTCAAAAGATTTCAGCAAAAAAGAGGGAAAATCCCTCATTAGTGAGGACAGAAATACTCTCAGTCCTCCAGGAAACTCTCAGGAAAAAGCCCAGGTATGGAGATTTTCAAGGAATTTCTCTTTCATTGACATTCCATGATGGAGATAATGAAAAGAGGGTCTTCATAGACGGGGAATCGATTAAAGGTTTCTTGTTCGCCCTGATACGGTGTGCAATAACTGCTGCCCTTGAATGCCCCCCCGGGTCACACTACCTTCCCGATATATATGAACAATATGACCATGATAACCTGATCGGAAAACAGGTAGAAAAGATCAGTTCCGAATTCCGGATTCAGAATTCCGAGTAATATCTGAAAACTGGTAGTAGTTCAAAGTTCAAAGGAACAACTAAAAAGCACGAAATCCGAAACTATTTTGATTGTAATTCCGAATTCAGAATTCTGAATTCAGAATAAAACCAGAACTCTTTAATATTTTATTATGGGAACTGAAAACTGTTATTGAGAGCTAGTTGTTCCTGATTACTAAGAAAAAATTAAAACAGGTGGTAGTTCAAAATTCAAAGAACTCCCTGTTTTTTACTTAAATTATTTTTTAAGACTTCTTTTCCTGAAACTTGTGTAGATGAAACTTGTTTAATTGAAACTTTATTTTGATGAAACATATGTAGTTGAAACCAGACAGATAGATGGTGGGATGGCAGGTTAGATTTAGGTTTTTCTCGGAATAAGGAATTAGGAACTCGGAATTTCGGTTAATGTTTGAGTACAGGCTGGTCTTTCCCTTTCGGTTCCCCTTTATCGGAGACGATAAGAGCGCTCTCTTCCGTATCTTCTTTTTTTTCGATGCCCAGTGTCTCTCTCAGCACATCGTCCATGTGGGCGACTTTTCTTACAACCAGGTCTTTCCTTATCTTTCCCGGGACCTCTTCCAGGTCGGGGAAGTTCTCCTCGGGGATGAGGACAGTTTTAATACCTCCCCTGTGGGCAGCAATCAGCTTTTCCTTGAGACCACCGATTGGAAGGACTCTCCCACGGAGGGTAATCTCACCCGTCATGGCAATATCGTTCCTCACAGGTACCCTGGTGAGGGCTGATGCGAGGGCAACCGCCATGGTGATACCCGCAGATGGACCATCCTTGGGGATAGCCCCCTCCGGGATATGAATGTGAATATCCCACTTCTGGTAGAAATCCTCATCGATACTCAGGCTCTCGGATCTGCTGCGTATGTAGGACAGCGCGGCCTGGGAAGATTCCTGCATTACGTCTCCCAGCTTTCCAGTGATTATGAGCTTTCCCTTCCCCGGCATGAGGGCAACCTCCACGAGGAGTAGTTCCCCGCCGAACTCGGTCCATGCAAGTCCCGTGGTGATCCCCACAAGGCTCTTCTCTTCCTTCTCACCGTGGCGGTACCGCTCGTGGCCCAGGTATTTCTTTATCCTTGAGGGATTTATTCTCAACACTTTCTTCCCCTTCTCAGCCACCACTTCCTTTGCTACCTTACGAAGAATCGATGCGATCTCCCTCTCCAGGTTCCTCACCCCCGCTTCCCTGGTATAGTTCCTGATAATCTTCATAACGGCGCCGTTTGTGAAATTTACTTCCTTTCCGGCAAGGCCATGGTCTTCAAGCTGTTTCACGAGGAGATGATTCTTCGCGATGTGGTACTTGTCAACCTCCGTGTATCCCGGGAGCCTGATTATTTCCATTCTATCGCGGAGGGGAGGTGGTATCGCATGAAGAGTATTGGCGGTGGTGATGAACATCACCTCAGAAAGGTCGTAATCGAGGTCCAGGTAATGGTCGTTGAATGTGTGGTTCTGCTCAGGATCGAGGACTTCGAGAAGGGCAGAAGATGGATCTCCCCGGAAATCGACGCTCATCTTGTCCACCTCGTCCAGCAGGAAAACGGGATTCCGGGTCCCCCCTCTCTTCATGGATTGAATGATCTTCCCTGGAAGGGCACCAATATAAGTCCTCCTGTGGCCTCTTATCTCTGCCTCATCCCTCACTCCCCCCAGGGAAATTCTCACGAACTTCCGCCCCAGGGCACGTGCGATGGACTTGGCGAGGGAGGTCTTTCCCACACCAGGCGGCCCCACCAAACAGAGGATGGGCCCTTTAAGCTTCTTCACGAGCTTCCGGACGGCGAGATATTCAAGGATCCTCTCCTTCGCCTTATCAAGTCCGTAATGGTCCTCGTCCAGGATCTTTGCCGCCGCCTCTATGTCTATCTTATCGGAAGTCTTCTCCTTCCAGGGGAGTGAAACCAGCCAGTCGATGTAAGTCCTGCTCACCGTGGCCTCCGCCGACATGGGCGACATCATGCGTAAGCGCTTCAGCTCATTCAAAGCCTTTTCTTCCCCTTCCTTCGACATCCCCTTTTTCTTGATCGTCTTCTCGAGATCTCCCAGCTCTTTCGAGGTATCCTCTGACTGGCCAAGTTCCTTCTTGATGGCCCGCATCTGCTCGTTCAGATAGAATTCCCTCTGGGTTTTTTCCATCTGTTTCTTAACTCTTCCACGAAGTTTTTTCTCCACTTCGAGGATCTCTATCTCCCCCTCGAGGATTGCAAAAATCTTCTCCATCCGTTCTTCAACAAGGGTCATTTCGAGAAGTTCCTGCTTGTCCTCTATCTTCAGCGGGAGGTGGCCGCATATGGTATCCGCCAGGTTGCCAGGGCCCTCAATGCTTGAAATTGTGGAAAGCAGTTCGGCAGGCAGCTTCTTACTAAGTTTCACGTAGTTCTCGAAGGAACTGTTCACGTTCCTCAAGAGGGCTTCTATCTCAAGGGGGTCCCCCGACTCCGAAACAACCTCCCTAACGAATACCTGGAAGTGATCTGCACCCGGCAGGAAGTGTGAGATCCTTGCCCGGTCTTTTCCTTCCACCAGAACCTTGATCGTACCGTCGGGCATGCGCATCATCTGGATCACGGAGCAAATGGTGCCCACTTCGTATATGTCTTCAGATCCGGGGTTGTCCTTCTTCGCATCCCTCTGGGTGGCCATCATGATTGCTTTGTCCTTCTTCATGGCCTCTTCAAGGGCACTTATAGACTTTTCCCTCCCCACAAAGAGGGGAACCACCATGGTAGGAAAAATTACCATGTCCCTCAACGGTAAGAGAGGTAGTATGAAACTTGCTCCTCCCATCAGAAACTCCCTGATTTGTTGTTAAACGCTACATAAGCTGTTTCTCAGGCCAGTTCCGCCTTTTTTTCTTCGATGATTTCCGGCTGAGAAGACCCGTCTACCACCTCTTTTGTCACCACGACCTTTTTAACGTTGTCCCTGGAAGGGATCTCGTACATGACATCGAGCATGATGTTCTCCATAATCGACCTCAGGCCACGGGCACCCGATTTTCTCTCGATAGCGAGCTGTGCGGTTTTTCTCAAGGAGCTTTCGGTAAACTCGAGCATGACGTTCTCATATTCGAAGAGCTTCTGATACTGCTTCACAAGGGCGTTCTTCGGCTGGGTGAGGATCTCGATGAGGGCATCTTCCGAGAGCTCGTGAAGTGTCGCAATCACCGGTATCCTCCCGATAAATTCCGGGATCATACCATACTTAATGATATCCTCGGGCTGAACACATGCGAGGATATCGCCAATATTCTTCTCCTCCCGGCTTTTTATATCTGCCCCAAATCCAAGAGTTTTTTCCGAAAGGCGCTTCTCTACGATCGTTTCGAGCCCGATGAATGCGCCCCCGCAAATGAAGAGGATATTCGAGGTATCAACCTTAATGAAATCCTGCTGAGGATGTTTCCTTCCCCCCTTTGGAGGAACGTTCGCCACTGTACCCTCGAGTATCTTTAACAAAGCCTGCTGGACACCTTCCCCCGAGACATCCCGTGTTATGGAGGGGCTGTCGGCACGCTTTGCGATTTTATCTATCTCGTCGAGGTAGACAATCCCTTTCTGAGCCCTCTCAACGTCGTAATCAGCATTCTGGACGAGGCTCAGAATGATATTCTCCACATCCTCCCCCACGTATCCTGCCTCAGTGAGAGTTGTTGCATCAGCGATAGCAAATGGGACGTTGAGAATCTTCGCCAGGGTCTGGGCGAGGAGAGTTTTCCCTGACCCAGTAGGGCCGAGGAGGAGAATGTTACTCTTCTGAAGCTCCACCTGTTCCGATGGAGCCGTTTCGATCCTCTTGTAATGGTTGTATACGGCCACTGAAAGAATCTTCTTCGCCCTGTCCTGGCCGATTACGTAATCGCCAAGAACCTTTTTAATCTCCTCGGGTTTGGGAATTTTCTTCTTCTTGTCCTCGAAACTTTCCTCGAGTTCGTACTCCTCTGCGATAATATCGTTACAGAGCTCTACGCACTCATCACAGATGTAAACTGTAGGCCCGGCGATGAGCTTTCGAACCTCATTCTGGGACTTGCCGCAGAAAGAACATGTAAGGACGTTGTTCTTATCGTAGCTTCGTTTTGACACAGTTCCTCCGTTATTTAGCTGCTTTTCCTACGGGGGATTCCCCGCTTTTCCACGACGTAGTCTATTATAGCATAATCCTTTGCCTGCTCCGCCGTCATGAAGAAATCCCTGTCCGTATCAGAAGATATCTTGCTTATATCCTGTTTTGTATGCTTTGCAAGAATGTGATTGAGGGACTCACGCATCCTCATTATTTCCTTCGCCTGAATGTCAATATCCACTGCCTGCCCCTGGGCTCCTCCAAGAGGCTGGTGAATCATGATCCTGGAATGGGGAAGTGCTGTCCGCTTTCCCTTCGCACCTCCCGAGAGGAGGACGGCTGCCATGCTCGCAGCCTGCCCCATGCAGACCGTGGATACGTCGGGTTTAATGTACTGCATGGTGTCATAAATGGCGAGGCCTGACGTGATATGCCCTCCGGGAGAATTGATGTAGAGAAATATATCCTTGTCCGGATCTTCCGCTTCCAGGAACAGGAGTTGGGCTATCACAAGGTTCGCCACATCGTCGTCGATCCCTGTCCCTATGAACACAATCCTGTCCTTGAGCAATCTCGAGTAGATATCATATGCCCGTTCGCCTCTTCCGCTCTGTTCTACTACAATCGGTACGAGTCCCATTTTTAGATCCCCTCTTATCCCTTACTTTTCCACTTCCTTTCCACTACCATTTTCTTCGGCATCTGTCACTGCATTCTTTAAGAGAAAATCCATGACCCTCGTTTCGAGAATAGAGGTCTTAAGGGATCTTTTCCTCTCTTCATCATCATAATAGGATGCAACATTTTCAAAAGAGATGTTATATCTCTCACTCAACCCTCTCAATTCTCCTTCCAATTCCTTTTCCGATACGCTTATATCTTCCTTCACAGCAATTGTGTTGAAGAGGATCGAGATTTTCACCGCTTTTTCCGCCCCATCCCTGTACTTCTCCTTCAAGGCACCAATATTTATCTTGGAGGGGTCGAAATCCACACCCTGTGCCCGCATGCGATTCTCCATGGCGTGTATCTGCCCCCTTATTTCGTCCTCTACCGCCGATTCGGGTACCTCCATGGGATTCTTTTCGATGAGAGCATTCACGATTTCCTCTTTCTGCTTTGCCTTGAGTTCCCCATCTTTGTACTTAATCATGTTTTCCTTGATCTTGTTCCTTAAGTCTTCGAGGTTTTCCACCTCGGGAACCATCCGTGCCAGATCATCATCAACCGCAGGGAGTTCCTTCTCCTTGATCGATTTCACCTTGATCTCGTACCTGATCGTCTTTCCCCTGGCAGCTTCCATCTCATGGTCATCTGGATAAGTTATTTCAAAATCAGCGACATCGCCCACACTTTTCCCGGTCACCTGTTTGTCGAACTCCTCCCCCAGGTTTGATGGGGCGCCAATCACATAAGTATCCTCCTCCACATCGCTTAAAACCTTATCTCCCTCTTTCGTGCGGAACCCTATATCCAGGTAATCCCCTTCCCTGCTTTCTCTCTCGACAGGCTTGTACACCGCATGTGCCTCCCGTACCATTTCCACTTCTTTCTCGAGATCTTCCTCCTTGACTTCAGGCTCTTCCCGGGAAATTTCAATCCCCATGTAGCCCTGGGGGTCAACCTCTGGGAGCACCTCTATGTGGGCAGTAAAGGTGAATTCCTCCCCCTCCCTGTATTTCCCATCCTCGATACGAGTGATCGCCACGGCCTTCATTTTCCTCTCCCGGATGGCATCGAGAGACCCCTCACGAACGAGGTCCTCCTCCAGTTGTCCCACTACCGACTCCCTGTATCTTGACTTGATCATGGATATCGGAGCCTTTCCAGGCCTGAACCCCTTGATTTTCGCCGTCTTCTTCAATTTTTCATAGGAGTCCTCGAGGCGTTTTTCAATAACCTCCTTCGGTACTTCCACCCGGACCTTCTTCACAACCTGGCTCACATCCTCAAAATCTGTCTTGATCCCTTCTAACTGGCTCATATTGCTCACTTCTCCTTTCGAATTCTCTTTAAATTTTAAATGGTGCGAGAGGAGGGATTTGAACCCTCATGGTTTTACCGCTGGATCCTAAATCCAGTGCGTCTGCCAGTTCCGCCACTCTCGCACCTTTAAGAACCATATATTCTAATCTCCCTTAAGGGATCTTGTCAATCTGCTAAGAGCAAACCATATTCTCATGTATTTCAGATAGTTACCACTAATTTGTCATCTTTTGCAACCCTTCTTTATCCCTCCCTGAAGGATTGTGGTACAATAATCGCCGATTCCCATGTAGCGACCAAAGGACCTATATGAACCAGATACTCGAAGCAAAAACCGCTGCCCTCTACATGGAACTTCGTCTGTTTCTGGTAATATCTATCATCTACGTAGTGGCGACCCTATTGTACCTCATATGCTTCTTCGTTAAAGAGGAAAGGTTGGGGCGGGCTGGTACGGTTGTTATGACCATTGGAACCGTCCTCCACACCATCTTGATTACCTTCAGGTGGTGGGAAGCAGGACGCCCTCCCTTCCAGACCCTGTACGAGAGCCTCTCCTGGTTCGCATGGTGCGGAAGTGCCACACTCCTTATCGTCATGTTACGGAAGCCCCGTATTCACATCACCGGGCTGAATGTTTCCTTCCTGTCTGCAGGCGCCATGCTCTTTGCTCTTTTCACGAGGAACCCGGCACCGCCTCCCCTCTCTCCGCCGCTCCAGAGCTACTGGTTTCTATGGCACGTAATCGTCGCCTTCATGTCTTATGCCATCTTCGTAGTCGCCTGCTCTGTGGAAATCACCTATCTTTTCGTAAAGCAGCGCTCCCCTTTCATAGAACTGGGTGAAAAAGCACTCGAAGGGTACCACAGTCTCTCATACCGTCTCGTCTCCGCCGGGTTCCCCCTCCTAACATTTGCCATCGTCTCGGGCGCAGCCTGGGCAAACGATGCCTGGGGGAGATTCTGGTCGTGGGACCCGAAGGAAACCTGGTCTCTCATTACATGGACCGTATTCGCCGTGTATCTCCACGTAATGAGGATCCCGAAATGGCGGGATAAATACGGCCCCTACATAAATATTTTAGGTTTCATATGCATGATCATGACTTTTCTCGGGATTAACTGGCTCTCAAAACTTCTGGGAATCCCGAGCATGCATGTGTACGCTGTATAAACAATAATTCCGAGTTCCTGATTCCGAATTCCTATGGAAACCGGGACAGGAACCCGGGAACTGTTAAGGCATGGTTGTTCAAAGTTCA